>CAKZVJ010000256.1 GCA_937923345.1 uncultured Saprospiraceae bacterium | reverse complement strand
TCAGCCATTCAACGAACGGGAGAGAAACAAAAAAATCTGCTATTATGTATACCTGATATAGTGTACATAGAAGGTGAAGAAATAGAAAAGTACTATCTTTATACCAACAGAGAAATTTGTTTCTATAGTTGTACAAGCACGCCATTATGTTGTTGCGCAGGCACGCCATCATGTTGTCGCAAATGCCTCATGGAATATTGAGAATAAGAAATCTCATCCAAATTAGCCTATTTATTGCAATCCGCTAGTTTGCCAAATAGTCTCATAAATAGCTATGAAATAGAAATTGTAGAATTAAACATAATTTTACTGGATAAATGTTTTACACAAAATAGCAAATACAAATGAAATACATATTAATACTGTTATTTACATTAGTGTCAAATTCAATTATTTGTCAAATCACTGAAGACAAGAGTTGGTGTAAAATAAATTGTGATCCAAAAATAGATAAAGAAAATACGAAATTAATCTATAGTCAGATTCTCAACGATTCTCTAATAGGAGTGCTGAGCACATATAAAAGCTTAAATTTCCCAATAAGGTTTGTATTTGTAAAAGATGAAGATATTGTAATTTCGAAAGAACTGACCGCAGAACTAGAAGGCATAGTAAGCGATTTAAATTATGCATTTCGAAATACTCGATTAAACTTTCATATAGATGAAATTGTAGGATTAAAGTCTGATCTGAAAATAGATGATTTGTCTAACAATAGGTATAAACTTTACGATACCTTCTCACATGAGAATGACTTAGATAGTATGATCACTGTTTATGTTATGGATCATAAACATGAATTTTGCCAAGTTAGTGAAACTAGTATACGTTGCTCGCGGACTGGCGGATTTTCATATATCCTTTCTAGTCTTACAAATAATATAGTTATAAGCGAATTTGATTTGAGAAATTCAAAGATTGTTGCCCACGAGTTCGGACATTTCTTTGGTTTGTACCACACTTTTGAAGAACATTTATTTGGTAAAGGAACATTTGACGCTAAGGATTGTAATACTACAGGTGACTTGATTTGCGATACTCCGCCAGACCCTGGTACAGTGTATGAAATTTATGTAAACTACTCGAAATGTGAAATGTATGGATTTGATGATAAGGATGGAAACGAGTATAAACCTATTTTGCAAAATTATATGTCTTATTATAAGCCTTGCTACTTAAAAGAGAACTTGTTTACCAAACAACAAGAATGGATTATGATGTTGGCAAGTAGATTAGCTATAAGAAAAAAGTTAAGCCGATAAGAAATGGAAAAAAAGAGGCTTTTCCAGTAGGCACAAACAATAAGGGATGTTTGGAAATAGCATAATTCTTTGAGGCATAGCTTTTCACGTATAAATATCTCTTATTCATTACACTTTTTTAATAATATTGCTTTAAAAACGGGGTGATTCTTTGACTCAATTTGTCTCCCGATAGCTAGGGATATTCAGAAATCATGTAAGTCTTTGAGAAGCATAATTTTGCTGGTGGTTCTCTATAAATAATTGCTTCGTTCTTCATGAAATTGCTGTAAAAACAGGGTGATTCTTGCTTTCAAATTGTCACGATTTTTCAGATAAAAATCCCGCCAATTTGGATTTTGCCCTATTTTTTGCTTGGGACTGACACCCAAAGCTATTAACATATCGCCTCCCTGAGGCGAGCCCCGCTTACTCCTGAATATGCCTAGCTATCAAGATAAAAGAAAATCACGCCAAATTGGTTCTTGCTACGCTAATACCCAGGGTTGCCACCTTGGACTATGATAAGGTCACCTTACCGAAGAAAATCGGCACAAGCTCTCTGGGGTTCTTCTCTTACTGCTGAACATCCCTACTCAAAAAAAACGAGTTAGATAGATGTTTGCCTCGCTGATGCAGCTCGAATATATGAAAGAACCTATGCTTGGACTTGCTTTGAGATGTGATAAATACAGATGGAATAATGATTGTGGATGAATAGTTGTTGATCTGTAGTCAAGAATGGAGGTGGCTCCAAAAAGATACTAGACTTTTCCTGTCAATTAAATTTCTTTTCTGATGTTAATTAATAATATTTTGCCTCTAGGCGATGCGAACAGCAGGAAGCCCTGCAAAGGCTAAGGGTAGTAGCCAGACCTGTAGGTGTAGCGTAGCGGAACCGAAGGGTAGTCCGAAGGACCGAGCTGACCAGCGAGTGGCGGATGGCCTGACACGGAGCATGAAGCGCTGAAGGCTTAGGTGGCCATGCGATCGTGGAGCCCCCAAAGAAAAAGAATATCTATACTAATTAAATGGCTTACTTCCTAATCATCGTCAAGAGCATCCAGTCTGCTTGGTTCTTCATCTTGATGCGTAGGGTATCGGAATTTAGTTTATCTATTAAGACCATTTTAGAGCTGGGTGGATTTTGTAGGGTGTCGGTGGTGAGTAGTTTTTGCCCATTCAGTTGGTAGGTGCCTGCTTCTTTATAATTGAGTGTGCTAGTGAAATAATAAGTATTGTTTTGTGTAAAGGCGAGGGTAATTTCGGAGTGATTGACCTCTAGAGGCTCTTCCTTTTGAACAACAGAAATGGCGGTCCAATGGCCTTGGAGATCTGAACTGCTAAAAGGGCTACAAGAAACACCAACCAGGGTAAGCATAAGTATAATATAACTGAGGACGCGCATTTAAGTAGTAGATTTATCTGTGAGTAAAGTTTTGTTGATTTGGATACTTGCATTGAGCTCAAAACCAATCAGTAGAATAAAGGCATTGATCTGTATCCAAAGCATGATGACGATGATAGTGCCGATGGAGCCATATAGTTCATTGTATCGATTAAATGAATCAATATATAAGGCAAATATAAGAGAAGAAGCGATAGATAAAAAGGTCGCCACGGTTGCGCCTACAGAGAAGAAATCTATCTTTTGACGACTTGGTATTCCGATGCGGTAAGTAAGTGCTATACCGGTGTAAAATAAGACCAATGTCAGTATCCACCGGAGCAAGCTCAAAAAGTAGAATGAAACGGCGCTGATGTTCATCTTCTGAAATAGATATGGGAAGATATAGTTGCCTATGATAATTGAAAGGGTAGATAGTATTACTACTCCTGATAGCGTAAACAATAGTCTAAAGCTAATAAGCCGTTTATGTAATGCGCTTCGCTGCTTGAAGGCTGATTTGTGCCAAGACTTTTCAAATCCACGCATCAATTGCATCATGCCATTGGAAGCAAAAAATAGGGCGAGTATAAAACCACCAGATAGCAATCCAACGCGGGGACGTAGCAATAAGTCTTCGGCAAAACTATTAAATGTACCAATGGCATTTTGTGGAATCACTTCTGCATCCCTGAGCACTGCGTTGATTTGATGAAGTAGGGTAGCCTGTATGTTCACATTTGCGCCTTCACGTACAATAAGCTCATCAGATATGAACGGTAAAATGAATTGTTCAAAAAAAGGTAACAGTAGTGGAATCAAAGTAAATAATGCCAATAAACCCGGAAACAAAGAAAGAAAAAAACTAAAGGCGATCGAGTTGGCCCTGGTTATGAGTTTGTCTTTTTTTATTTCTCCAATGACAAAGCTGATGACATCATAGATGGGTATGTCAAAAAATCCCCACATGGAGTGATTTTTGGACCATTCCAGTACTTTTTGAACCAAGTCGCGGCGAAGTATCCAGTCCTTTATGGGTCTTTTGCGCGCTGTCTTATTGTGACTCATCTGAAATAAAATAGGGTTGCATCTTATCAATCAATTCTTGAGGACAGAGAACCCTCTTTTTGGTCTCCATTTCGATGAAACAAAGCTTTAATTTGGCTCCACAAACTAGTTTTCCGTGTTGGTTGGATATTTCGACATGAAATCTTAAAAAATCAACAGGCATTTTTTTTACCGTCGTTTTTATGGTCAAAACATCATCAAAATAAGCGGGTCGGACATACCTAGTCTCCATCGTCATGACAGGCATTCCTACGCCAATAACGTCCTCTAAGGTCTTGTAAGACAGTCCAATAGATCGAATCATCTCTACTCTTCCAATCTCATAATATTGAGCATAATTGCCATGATAAAGGTAGCCCATTTTGTCTGTTTCAGCGTACCGTACTCTGACGTTTGTTTCGGATGTATACATAAAAAATTAAATGTTAGGCACAAGATTTGCAGTATAGTAAATATATAAATAATAGTAATATAATAGACTAAAAAACCTTATGGAAGCAAATTCATCTTACCAAATTCACGATGCACCCTTTAATCTACACTTGGGAAGAATGGTCAAGGAGTACATCGAAAAAGAAACCACTTATACGAAGACAAAGGTAGCAGAAAGAATGGGATTAACTCGTACTTGTTTTAGTAGTAGACTCAGTTGTCCACATTACGGGAATATTCATGATTTAATGAAGATTTCAATCTTTCTGAAGAAAGATTTTGTCTCCCCAGCCTTGGATATCATTCGCAATGATGGTGTAGTGACAAAGAGACTATATTCTGAGAATGAGTATAATGAACTGCAAATGAAATTTGCACTCACGGAAAAGAAATTATACGAGAAAGATAGAGAGCTTAACCTTACACATGAGTTACTTGAAAAGTATCGCATGGTAGGTGGCCAGTAAGATCCATATACATATTATAACCTCAATGCAAATGGGTAGCGCGAATTAATAGTGCTACCCTTTTTTTATGTAGTGTAATACACCATGCTTAGCATAGCCGCTGAAAAAAAGTCTTCCTGACTAAATCAATTCTCTCTCAAAGGGGCAAGTCATGCAGTGAGAGCCTCCTCTGGCTCTAGACAGCTCATTGGATGGTAAGGTAATAATCGTTTTTTCCACTTGCTCCACTTTTAGTTTACCTGTTTTTACGGATTTTAAGAAGTCTAGCGCGTGTACAACTGTATAGCCTGCCATTTCAAATGCTTTTTCTGTAAAGGGGTTTCTGTCGTAAGTCAAAGCGACTCCAGGCTTGAGGCTTACCAGATTGCAGCCGTCTGTCCATTGCTCTCGCTCTTGATACGGGCTGATACCATCACCTGCCATGATGAAGTGAATATCAGATTTTATCTCTCCGCTAAAGAAATCCTTTATAGAATTGTAGTTTTTCGTTTCTCCTGATTTGCAATGCACTACGACGGTGGAGTTGTGTCCATCCATCACG
>CAKZVJ010000255.1 GCA_937923345.1 uncultured Saprospiraceae bacterium | reverse complement strand
ATTTCAGGTACTGAATTGTCATTAGACCAAAATCCATAGCCCATTTCATTGAGTATCATATCTTCAGTAGGGGTGAAAGATAATTGTGCATAATCATTATCATTCGTCGCGTCATTCAAGTTACTTTGATTTGCTCCATTTAGGATATAAGTAAATGCATAATCTGGATTTTCTATTATACCAGTACCAAAAAATACATCTGTAGAGCTAGAAAAATATTGTGCACCTTCGATAATAGTTGCAAGGTTTCCTTGACCATTATTTTCATTGTGGGTCCATTCAATTTGAGCGGATTCACAGACTCCTAATTCTACCTCATCCAGTATACCATCATTGTCATCATCTATATCTAACTCATCAGGAATACTGTCTCCATCATTATCTAAACAATAGTTAATGCCATCGATTGCTTGAGGATATATGTAAGTATCTATATAAACTCCATTTTCATTAGTCTCTAAAGCATTAGCAAAACCATTTGCTCCTACGCCAGTCGTATCGGTTGTCACAATGGCAAGGCTATCTGTTGCTGTACCTGAATTAGTAGCGCCAATAACATTAGCTTCATAGCTATCATAACATCCGTCGTTATCACTGTCTAGGTCAAAGCGATCAGGTATACCATCGCTGTCAGAATCGGCGAAGTTTACACCGTCCATATTTCCAAAGAAAAAATTTCTGTTGGTACTATTTGATCCACCACCAAATGCAGTGAAGCCAAACAGAATTTGGAAGCTCGACGTGTTACGATAGCTTGCTCTAACAACAGCCCCGCTAGTATTCCTTGGGTTACTTGGCTGTCGTATTTTGGTATATGCTGAAGTTGCGTTGTTTCGTGAAGTTGCGTTGTTACCAACAAACCCTGCAAAACTCAAAGAGCCGGGAAGTACTATATTCTCTACTTCAGAAGCCTCGAATCCAATGACTTCGAACATATTATTAGAGGCATTACCTCCAAAACTTTGCCCATCGATATCCGATTGAGAGATTTCGAATGCTTCGACCGTTACGGGAGCATCACTAGCTGCTGGATCGACCACAGTGTATTTTAATATTCCATAAGGACTTTGTCTAGGATTACCGGACACATTTAGAGCCGCAGTTGCGTCTGGCACGAAACCACTCAATCCGACATTGGTTATACGCTCTACAAGCAAATCTACAGTAACCCCATCAATTACGGCCACACTTTCATACCTAGTAATAACACCATTTGTTGTTCTGGTATGACTAGAATTCGGATTTATATTGATGACGATTAGCCCTTCTTCAAAATCTAAAATCCCATCATTGTCATCATCAAGGTCATCTATATTTATTACTCCATCGCCATCAAAGTCACAATTGTCTGCGAATTTGTCAGGGTCAGTACATGCCTGAGGACAAGCTTTTGCTAAGCTATCAATTGCAGTAGCATAAGAATATGTTCCGATATAAACACCATCTTCATTCGTTTCTAACACATCGGCGAAACCGTTAGAGCCAATTTGAGAAGAAGTACTTGCCGCTAGACTATCTGATACTGCGCCTGTTTTTGTTGCACCAATTACTCCTGCTTCGTAAGTATCAAAACAGCCATCATTATCGGAGTCTAAATCGAAATGGTTATAGATTCCATCATTGTCTGAATCTAAGAAAGTTTTAATAGAATTAAATACTAGTGCAGGTCGGCCATCAGGGCTATTATTTGTGATTTGAATTTTAGATATTTTAATATTTTCAAAATCAAAGAAAGCACTCTTCGCTCTTGTAAAGGTAGGCGCTTCACTTGTAAAAAAAGCTGTCACATCAAATGACTCTTGATTTGATGTAATGTCAACTTGACTTGCCACGTCTGAAAAGGTAGTTGGAGTAGTAGAATCTGGATATGCTCCAGTACTACCTATCATTTGAGTAACTAAATAAGATGCGGGAGTTTCTATTAAGGTATTGGACTCATCATATACTCTAACGGTATACGATTCACCGTCCGCATCTATATCGAGAATACCAAATTCAACAAAACTAGGTACATTGAATTCAATTTCCATTACAACACCTTCGTCCAGTGTTCCGTACTGAAGAGGAGTACCTGTTGCATATAATTGATCATTGCCAGAAACACTTTGATTAATAGGTGAAATATTTCCAGGACCAGAGATCTTTTTATAAGAGACAACTACTTCCTCAAACTCTTGTACAAATTCTTGATTTGGGGAAGATACAGTAAAGGGAATATCGAAGTCTCCTAGGTATGCTAATTCAACAGCAAACTCTGCAGTATCTAAAATACCATCGTTATCATCATCAATATCTGCATAATCAGGTACACCATCCATATCATTATCTAAACACTCATTCATTGCCGCATTAGTTGCTATGGTATAAGTATAGGTGCTATCATATTTTCCTTCTACTATTGTTTCTAAAGCATTGGCAAATCCATTGGTTCCAACTCCTGTGGTATCTGTTGTTGATATTGCTAGACTATCTGATACAGAACCATTATTGGTTGCGTTGATTACACCTGCCTCATAAGTATCATAACAGCCATCGTTGTCTGAGTCTAAATCAAGGTGGTTTGGAATGCCATCGTTGTCTGAATCTAATTCAGAACAAAATTCAATACTCTTGTTATTAATTGCGGCAAAACCAATTTCATTTAATTCGTGTAGCTGTATCGCCATTATGGCAACATCATTTACATTTGTATTGCTAATGCCTGCTTCTTCTAAGTTTATTCCGACTAATTCAATGTCTCTTGAAAGATTTACGGTTGCTGAAGTACTATATAAATCATAATGTCCGACCAAAGTGCTAGCACCAAAGCTGACATTCACAGAATTGCCAACTATGTTTCCATCTTTGTCGTAAAAAGTAATTGTGTTTGGCCCTGATGGAGTGGCTAATGAACTAAAAATTACATCTGGTATTCCATCACCAATTACACTCTCGTTAAGTGAAACAGTAAACGGAATCACATAATTTGATCCTAAATTTGAAAGTCCGGTTACTAAATCTAGTCCATTTTCACCAATTACTAAAAGTCCCGATTTGTCTCCAGATCTTTCAAAGGTAGCAGGATTAGTGGCGCTACCTGCAATGCCATCTGCCAAATCTGGTTCTAAGCCTTGTATGGTTCCATTTATTTCTGAGCTCGGCTTGACTGAAATGAACTCCGCGGAAGTTACCACGAGGTCTCCTGCTCCATCTCCATTGGTATCAATCATATCTTCAGTTCCATCTCCATTTGTATCTAGAATGCGATCATTAACTACACCTGTAGTATATGTTATGCCTCCTGTACGAAATGCAATTAAGTTGTTAAAATTATTTACAATTCCTCCCATACTTGTATTGTGATAACCATTAAAATCACCGTGATAGAAGTCGATTACAAACCCCCCATTAATAATGTTGCCTGAAGCAGGAGAAGCTAAGGTAATATCATTTGAAGGTGGAGTTGCACAAGCCATTTCATCTATATCTAGAATCCCATCATTATCGTCGTCAATATCTACAAGATCAGGGATACTATCACCATCATTATCCAAACCACACATGTTCAAAGAGGCGTCTGCTGCATCACCGTAGCTATAGGTTCCAGTATAAATACCGTCACCATTGGTTTCTAAAGCATCAGCAAAACCGTTTTGACCGACGCCTGTTGTGTCGGAAGCTATAATTGCTAAGCTATCATTAAAGGTCGCACCAATAACGCCTGCTTCGAAGCTATCATAACAACCATCGCCATCAGAGTCTAAATCAAATTGATTTGCGATGCCATCCCCATCTGTATCTTGACAGAAAGAGAATGAAAAGACTCCTGAATTGGGACCAGAGCCAGAAGTAGTATAATAGTTAACTTCAATATTGTCAACTGGAATACTTGGTACAATTTCAAATTCTGCGAAATTGGTACCGCTCCCTGTTCCAAGAATTGTTATGCTATTTCCATTATTAGTTATATCTGCAAAACTTGACGATAACAGCATCCATGAAAAGCCGTCAGGAGCGTTTGTGGCCGTGAAAGTAAATTGGTCTAGGGTGTTTATATTTGAAGGCCCAGTCATATTCGAGGCAGAAATCCGCATAGCGCTTGCCGGGCTAATGCCTAGGTTTGTTGAGAAATTTTCTCCAGCTACAGAGAATGGATCTAAAAACATAACACGTTGATTGTTTCCGTTAAAGCTTTCTCCAGTAATTTCAATTGCACTGGCGCCTCCAGAAATAATCACAGGAGCCGAAATTGTTAAAGTACTTGGAAGAGTTTCTTCGTTTATATTTTGAGTCATTATTACATCCTGATCGCCTGGGGCCAATCCTCCAGCGGTAACTAATGGGGTAAAATCTGTTAAGTTTATAGGACATTCTTCCGCATCCAAGATTCCATCATTATCGTCATCTATATCTGCAAAATCGGGAACCCCATCCATATCATTATCTATACATTGGTTGAGTCCTGCACTTATTACAGTATTGTAATTGTAGGAACCGTTGTATTTACCTTCTTCTGTTGTTTCAAGAGCATTGACAAACCCATTTGCTCCAACTCCTGTGGTGTCTGTTGAAACGATTACTAAGCTATCTGTTGAAGAGTTGTCATTGGTTGCGCCGATAACGCCTGCTTCGTAGCTATCGTAGCAGCCATCATTGTCAGAATCTAGATCTAAACCATTTGGAACGCTGTCTCCATCTGTATCAGTTACACATATAATAGGACTGTTCGCAGTAACTAGTTTAATATTTTCAATTTGTTTATTAGATGTATCTCCATTACTAGATAAGAATAAACTGTAAGCATCAGTAGAGAGTCCAGCCAAAGCGAATACAGATGTTCCATCAATGTATAAGATTAGATTTCCTGATGTATCGATGGTGATACGATGGGTTAGTCCGACGCTTGCTCCGTGATTAGTATTTTGGGTATTACTGTATCTTCTAAAACTAATTCCGTTGTTGATATAAAAACCATAGCCGTTACCAAAATTCCAAGTTCCATTGGTAAGTGTACCAACTGGTGAGAAGCCAAACATGATTTGGCCACTCGGATTAGAATATGTGAAACTCATGTCAATAGGTAAATCGTAATTTTGTATTGAAATTGCAGATTTCCATCCATTTTGACTGGTACCTTGAAGTGTTGTACTATCTAAAGCATTAACTTCTATTTGTTGGTCACTCAACCACATCAAGTCTTGCAAGTTAATAAACGCTGGTTCGCAACCTTCTTCAATATCTAGAATGCCATCATTGTCATCGTCAATATCGGTCAAATCAGGAATATTATCATTGTCAGAATCTATGCATGCGTTGAGGTCTTTGCGTAACGCGATATTGTATGTGTAGTCTCCGTCATATTGCCCTGTGGCTTGGGTTTCTAATGCATTCGCAAATCCATTTTCTCCTACTTCTACAGTATTTGAAGCTGCTAAACTGTCTCTAATAGTACCTGTATTGGTAGCACCAATAACACCTGCTTCGAAACTATCATAACAACCGTCCCCATCAGAATCAAGGTCACGGTAATTGGCAATGCCGTCCTTGTCTGTATCAGTTAAAATACATAAGACTTCTACTCTAATAGCCCCAGAGTTTGCTGTTGAGATAGGGTTGTTGTAAAGTATTTTTATTTCTTTAGTTGGAGTTGACGTTATTGTCCAATCGTCATTAAATGGATTGCCTGCATTATCATTTGAATAAAAATCTAACCTATCTTTTGCAACAAGTCCGTCTGCAACATTGAGGTCATTATCTAAATCAGAAACGGTAAATGCAGTATTAGATCCTAGAATAGACCACATTTCTTCGTCTTCAAACCAGCCACCAGTAGATACTGTTTTTGACCCTAAGCGGATTATTACTTCTTCATCAAATGTCAGCGTTAAGGTGTCTACATCTACTACTCCAGTACCATTATTCATAGATAATGTACCTGAACTATCTCCGCCACTAAGTGCGACTGTAGAGACAGCAGTAACATTAACAATTGTTTCATTTATTGCTACTGGTGGTATTGCTGTAGCATCGGTAAAGTTCATTACTTGAGGACCGCATGGAGATTCTTCACTATCCAACACTCCATCATTATCATTGTCTATATCTGCAAAATCAGGTACTCCATCCATGTCATAATCGAGACACTGATTAGTTGTAGCACTTGTTGCAATATTATACATATAGCTACCATCATATTGGCCTTCAGTTGTTGTTTCTAAAACATCAGAAAAACCATTGGATCCGACTTCGCTAGCTGTATTGGCTGAAAGGCTATCAGTTAGCATGCCTGAGTTTGTCGAACCGATAACACCCGCTTCATAACTGTCATAGCAAGCATCGTTATCAGAATCTAGATCGAGGTGATTAGCTATTCCATCGTTGTCAGTATCTTGATATATTCTAATTTTGATATCATCTACAGATACATAAGATTCTGCTGGAATAGTAGAGATGTTATAAAATGTAAGATGAGTAACTGTTGAGTTTACTGGAAAATCAAAGACTACGTTTGTCCAAGGATCACTATTGTTTGGATTGTCAATAACTGGAGATGTGCCAATTAAAACAGCTTCATCGCCAAAGCTTGTGCCAGCTGCTACATAGATATTACTAGGATTGTCCCAGTTTCTCAGCCCTTGTGGAACCAAGTGAGCTTTGAAAGAAAGAAGTAATTGTTCTCCTGGTTCTACAGGTTGATCTAAGGTAACACTCCAAGTTTCATATCTTTGCCCAAGAGGAGCGGTGTTACCACCGATTCCGGTGTGAAAAGAAATATAATTATTTCCAATAAATGGAGTTAGAATGGCTGAGTGTATATTGCTGCCATCGCGAACATCCACTGAACCAGTGATGTTGCTAAATAAGCTATTTTGGGGTAGTACACCTACCGCTTGCGCCTCAGCAAAACCTTCTAAATCGGCCAATTCAAGATGCTCGTCTATGTCTAAGATTCCATCATTGTCATCATCGATATCTTGAGTATTATAGATACCATCATTGTCGGTATCGAGAAAAATTAAGGCTATAGCGAGATCTGGATTAACAGAAAATAGAGTGGCATTTGCACCCGCAAAGGTGCTGTATAAAGCAGTCGTATTTACACCAGCTTGTCCGCCTGCTAGAGCATCACCAGATTGATCCCAAGCTTTAAAGCTAATAGTTGCCTCGCCTTCATGGAGGCCATCTCCTGTAAAACGAAGAAGATCGTCATTTTCAAGAAGTACAGCTGAAGTTTCTGAAACTGCTCCAATGTCACTCCAGGAATTGCCATCATCTATTGAGAATTGCCATTTCCCAAGGCCTACATTTGATACGGAAGTTATAGCAATTCCATTGCTGTTGGCTGTTGGAGATTGCGATGAGGTGCTTAGTAAAGTAGATATTAGTTCCCCAGCAGGATCTTCATCGTTTCCATCAGTGTCCGTTAGACTTTGCCCTTCTGAATTTAAGGTCAAATCTCCATTAGATATAATATTCAGACTGTGTGTTAATACAGTTCCAGGGTCACTTGTAACAAAGACATCGATATCAAAACTACCATTAAAGTTGTCTGATACTCCAGAAAAATCAACTGTGTTGTTAGCATTCACTTCAGATACAGCAAATGACCAAGTTGTTGCATCTAATTGATTTCCGAATTCGAAAGAAATTCCTTCAGGCAAATTTTGCATTATCACAGCTGGTTCTCCAAACCATTCACTACCGACTCCTTGCATAGTGTAATATCCAAAACTGCTACTCGCAGGAGTAGTTACCACTCGAATGATGTCTACTCCATTGAGTGTGTCAAGCGTTATCGTTATACCTGCCCATTGTCGATCATCATGACCGGCTAAATTATAATTGTTTGTAGTCACTCCAGGAACCGTTGTAGCTGTCCCGTTAACCTGTACTAGTTGTACTGTATCCGTTAAGCTAATGCCTGACCATGCAACAAAAGACGGAAATCTATTTCGACAACCGTATGAGGTTCCGGCTGAGGTTCCACCAATTATTTCACCAGTTATGGGGTCCCGCACTAACGCAATCTTGATTTTTACGTTTCCTCCATTTTCTTGTACTCCATTTTGACCAGCAAAATTAATTTCACCAAAACTTGCTCCAGAAGGAATTTCAAAGGTGGCGTCTAATCCGGTATTTGTAGTATTTAGATCACCTTCTCCAATCCTTGTACCTAGATACAATCCACTTGAACCTACATTATTGCCGCTACCATCTTTTACTAGGCGGTATCGTTCTGCGTTATAAAGTGAAATACGACCTGCAAAACCTCCTGCCTCATTAACAACTAATTCGTTAGTTGTAGCGTCAATATATATTTGTGCATCATACTTATCTAAGGCATTACTGTTTGTGTCTCCACTTGAAAAAAGTGCATCTGACAAAAACAGACCAGCAGTATTTCCGACGATATAGTCTTTTACAGCGTAAGTAACTAACCTGGCTCCACTCGGATTAGTATCATCAGTTCCTGTGAAAGCAACTATACCATTTGCTAAGTAGGTGCCACCTGTTTGTTTTTGTAAGATCAAGCGTACAGCTCCTCTTGGTTCATCCATTGATCTGTTGCCTTGTCTAGCATCTCCTAAACTAGCGGAAAGTGTTATTTGATCAGGGTCATCAGCAAGTGAGAATCGAGATTCAGATTGATTTTGGTTTACTAAGGCACTAATGATTGGGTTTGTGTCGATGAAGTCGAGGCTAGAACTTGAAGCGTCTAAATACTCCAGCAAATATGCTCCTTGATCTGCTCCCCCTTGTTCATATGGTAAAGTGGCGTCTGGTACTTCAGTAGTGCTACCAGTGTCTTTAAAGAGAACAGTAATTGTTCCTGCATCTGAATCATAATCTACATTGACGTTACGCGTAATGCCGGTAGTATCTCCTTGTATAATAGTTGCTAAATTTGCATCTACACCAAGATTTTGTTCGGCAAAAACAAATTTACCAAACTCTACTTGACTAAAATCTTGAACTACACCAGAGTAAGTGTTATTTAGTAAATCAAGTGTAAGGAATACTTGTAAGTGATCTTGATCATATCCAGTATTATTTGAGTGATTATTTCTTACATTGTTATCTGAATCACTACCCACAACGGTCAAGCGTGCAGATGTTGGGTTTGTGCCAGTTGGCAAAGTAAATGTTTGTATGGTCCGCAAATCACCATACTTTACTTCAGTACCGATAACATTAGCAAACTGACCACCTACACGAAGTGATGGATCTAGAGTTAATCCTAGCAATTCTGGGTTATTACTGGGATCTGTATCGCCATCTGTAATCACATTCTCGTCTTCATTGACTTGAACATTTTTGAGCGTAAACAAATTGTTCATAGCCAAGGAGGCAGTTAAAGTAGATGTGGTATGAATAGAACTTAGTTTACTTTTCGAAATAGAATAATTATCAGAATTTAGATCTGGATATGATACGATATAATCTAAATACTCTTCTGCACTGTCATAATGATAACCCGTAAAGTTAACCTTTGCAGCATTCCCGTATCCTTCGATAAAAATCTTATCCTTTGATATTGGAACATCAAAATTTACTATATAATCCGAGGTGAATGAGAAACTTCCATCTGTAAAATGAAATTGTGTATTCTTGGTTGGGATAGCTGTTGCTATTGTGGCGCCGGTTCCGTCACATTCTAAAGGTGAACTAGACCAGTTTTCTAATACACTAAAGTCATTATTGCATGCTCCTGTCCACCATAAGTCGTTACTTGCAAATGCTTTACATGGGATACTTAAAATTGTTGTAAAGAAAACAAAGCTTAAAAGATGCTTTGGCAATAGAAAGTGCGATTTAAATATTTTTGTAAATATCTGAAGGCACTTACTTAACTCGATTTTTAAAATTTCCTGCATGAGATTGAAATTGAATTAATGTTAAACTTTTTCAGTTTAGGATTCATGCAACAATAAGAATCTATAGACTTTTGCTTTTTTATTGGATTTAATACCTGCTATTTTCTTAGAATACAAAAATATGTCAGGCTTAGAAATAATAAGTAATAGTCTGTTTAAAGAAATTACTTCACCATCTAAGCGATTAATTGTTTGAAATCGTGTTCGAATAAAAGCGAGTCAAAATTGCAAACTAAGAAATGCAGGGTAGTCTATTTGATACTTCTAGTTTATCATTTTTAAAATTCGATATTTTAATTATGATAAACTTGTTGCCATGAAAATTAAAATTAGGGGTTATTAAAATTTCTTATCGAGAGCAATATATGTTGTGTAATTGATAGAGGTCATATGATTAAAAAAAATAGGTGACACAATAAAAATTATTGATTTTTATTAATGATAAATTTGTGTTGTACTTTGTTAAGTGAGGCGGTTGTTGTTTAACAAATTAAATGGATATGCTAATTTTGAAACCAAAAATTATTGTTAGTGACCATAACAAATTAATTGGAAATATTCGGAATGTAAAATGACTATTTGCAATTTTTGAGGGGGCAAAATTATTTTAAATGCATTTAATTTAGTGCTAACTTTAAATATTATTTATTAATTTATTTAGAATAAATGCAGTTGTATTTACTTTGTTAATATAGATGGTTATTGTTTAACAAAAACATTACAAGTGTATATTTATTTGCAGAAAGTATTGTTTAAAAAAATTGTATATAGAGTACATTCAACATTTAGTTTGCAAATAACTAAGAGTGAAATTCATAATTATAATAACAAAAATAATTTTGCAAAAAAAATATTTTCAATAAAAAAGTGGAGAGTACAATGTTAAGACGCTGTTATTTAATAATAACAAAAGTGTTTCAGTTCTTATTGTAAAGATTATCTCTTTTTAATTCAAATTAGTTTATTGCGTGTAATTCTTACTTTTAGGTTTTTCTTTTTATGGATTGGAAAATCTGTATTAAGTCATTGAGGAGATAGATTGGTTGGGGTTAGAATGAGTTTTATTTAATTCAAATAGCAAATCATTTGTTATGCTTTAGTTTGCGGTATTGCAAACTGGTTGTTTGAGCTTGAAAATATTTTAAGTGACTATCCTCTTATTGTACAGTAAAATTTGAATAATCCGTTTGCTACTGACTTCCCATTCTTTACTTTATTAGGTATTTCACTACATTGTTAACTAAAATTAATTTTCAGTATTTAATACGTCAAATTTGTCATTTCACAATGTAATTATTTCTAATAAACTATTCTTGATTGCTGTTCTTTCACGTTCTTTTTTCCTGTAAAAAAGAACCAAAAACCCCGTCTGAATGGCTCAGCCGGGCAGGCTCTCGACTGTAAACCTGCCTGACTGCGTCACGCAGGCAGGGATTCTTAACGCTTATGTAAGCTAAAAAGTCTAAAGGCTTTAAACTCGTTATAGATGCTTTTTCACCCTTAGCAGTAAGTAATAACGGAATGTTTGTTCGACTGCATGGCTGTACGTTAGACTCAAACAGTAAAGCCTTCTAACGACTTTTCTTAACGCTAACAACACTAAATCCCCGTCTGAACGGCTCAGCCGGGCAGGTTTAAAGGTCGATATTTATTCTAGCTTCATAATTTCACCTTTAGACACTATCAAAATTCTTAAATGGAGCTCAAATATACGTTCGTAATCTGAATATTTTACTTCAAAAACTTAGGGTATTTTAACTCTGCTATATAACAAAAGTATAGTCAGCTAAAAGAATATGAATTGGTACATGGATTCGGGATAGGGGTAGTAGCTAGCCGCAGCTATAGCTAAGGCGTCCCGATTTTTTCATCGGGACCGAAACGAATGTGGAGTAGCGGATGGCCCGCCTGCTGCAGTGGCAAAGATAGGCGCATGGCCTAGCAGCAGGATCCCCCAAACAAAATAAGTAAGTATGTTACAAATATTCCTAAAACATCGTTTACTTTATAGAGCCAAGCATCCTTAACCCAGCTATATGAAAAAACCTAGCCTACTCTTTCTGATCATCTTGCTTCCTATCATCGGCTACGCGCAGACGACCATCAAAGGAAAAATAATTGACCAAGTCAGCAAAAAACCATTGTCGTTTGCATCCATCGCGGTGCAAAATAGCTCCACGGGAACCATGTCGAATGACGCTGGAAATTTTACACTGCTGCTCAAAGAAAATCAAAGTGAAATACAAATCAGCTACATCGGATATATTGATACCGTGATTCTCATCGAGCCTGATGTGTCGCAGTATACTATCGCGCTGAAGCCATACGAATACGAATTGGCAGAGGTCATCGTAAAGCCGCTGACGCCGCTCGAATACATCAAGGAGGCGCTCAAAAAACATCCGACCATCTCTCCCAAAGAGCCATTTGAGACGCGTGCATTTTTTGCATCCAAGGTATCGGCAGCGAATGCAAAAGAGGCCGGCTACCGACTGCAAGAGGCCGTCTTCAAAACATACAATACGAACTTTGCCAACGATACGCTTAAAGAGCCGTCGCAACTATTGCTCTATCGAGAAGACGTCCAGCGTGGCTTCACCTCCATCCTAACCGAAAATAAGCGACTCAAAAAAATAACCAAGAATTCGGAAAAGGAAAAAGATGAAAATGAAGATGAAGATGAAGAAAATACTGATGCGGAAGATTCTGAAGTGGCCGAAGATCAAGATGAAGACAATGTAGATTTTGATATAAATGGGCTATCGAATAGTGGGCCTGAGAGCGTCATCGAAGAAGCCAAAAGTATCACGCAACTTGATTTTTTCAATCCTGAGTATTACAAAAAATTTAAGTACACTTTTGGTGAGCAAACATACTATCAAGGGAGAGAACTCATCAAGATTGACTTTTCAAACAAGCGAAAAGTGGAGGGAATATTTTTTACTGGCAGTGTTTATTTAGATTTCAATGACTTAGCGATTGTGGCGGTGGATTATAATGAACGGTACAAGATTCCTTTCATTGCCAATGCCTTGCTCAAAACTATTCTTGGTGTCACGATCAATGCTGTGGAAAGAGATGTCAGAGTTCGAAATCAAAAACTACAGGATAAGTGGTATCCGAAGGAAGTGGTTTTTGACCTTACACTCACCATCAAGCAGAAAAAACTGTACGAGGATTTATCCATCGCGCAGATATTAAACATAGAGGAAGTGGTCATTGACGATCCCACTCCTATTGCAGAAGAGCATATTTTTGATCGGGAGCTAGAGTACACTGAACAGATCTTTCCTGAGGAGGGCGTAACTTGGGAGGGGATTAATGTAATTGAGTTTGATAATTAGGGATGTTCAGAAATATCATATTTCGTTGGGATAAAACATTCTACATCTTAAGATCTCTAAATGATCACACCATTTTTAATACTATTGCTTTAAAAACGGGGTGATTCTTTGACTCAATTTGTCATGATTTTTAAAAGAAAATCACGCCAAATTGGTTCTTGCCTCGTTAATTCCCAGGGTTGCCACCC
>CAKZVJ010000254.1 GCA_937923345.1 uncultured Saprospiraceae bacterium | reverse complement strand
TATAACGAGTTTAAAGCCTTTAGACTTTTTAGCTTACATAAGCGTTAAGAATCCCTGCCTGCGTGACGCAGTCAGGCAGGTTTACAGTCGAGAGCCTGCCCGGCTGAGCCATTCAGACGGGGTTTTTGGTTCTTTTTTACGGGAAAAAAGAACGTGAAAGAACAGCAATCAAGAATAGTTTATTAGAAAAAATTTCATTCTGAAATGACAAACTTGATGCTTGAACTACCGAGAATAAAATTACTGACTATCCGTTTATTGTAAGGTAAGATTTTCAGTTTTGTGTTACTATTTATAAATAAATATAAAATCATGAAAGAATTAATAAAGAAGCACTTAATTACTGAATCAAACAGAGATGTTGACCAAGTAGTTTTCTTAGACCTACATAGTGATATACTAGGATATTCTTTAGATCAATTTAATGATATAGTAGAAGGAAAAATTAATAAAGGTATTATATCAGATATATCCTATGAAGTAGTATCAGTAGTAAATGGACAAATAGGGATTAGAGTTGTAGCTGATTTGTATTCTGATGAAGAATACTAAAACCAAGTATCCGAAACACTAGCTGCTAACATCCCATCAAACATATCTCTTTGAAAATGTCTACGGTTTAACTTGTAGCAGAACTCATTTAGGTAGTTCTGTAAGTAATCCTTATTAACTGAATGATGTACTCCATTAGCCATTCTCTTAGCGTTAGAAATTACTGTATGAACCCAAGGCAATCGCTTCATAGCATCTTTAGAATCAAACTTCATTTGCTTAATTGAGTTAAGCACATTACCTACTCCTTTAAAGTTTCTTGCATCGTCTGATATGGCATTGGTGGTACTATCTACATGTTGTTCTAGTTCATAATTGATTGTTGGTGAAGTACTATCTTCGTCCATTACAATCATCTTAGCATATCCCATACGCCTATTCTTTTTATGGTCTGATGCTTTACCGTACCTCTTAGCTTCTTTTGCTCTTAGACCCGTATATTCAGATTCAACTAATACCAATACTCTTGTTTTCCTTTGGCTACCTACACCACGTTTTAATGGTTCATCCTTATCTCTTAGAAAGTCAACAGTAGTAAAGAACGCTTCGTCCATTTCGATTGTACCTGATAATTGGTATCTGTTATCTCTTTTTCCCATTAACACACGAATCTTGTGCATTGCATTGTAGACAGTATCATATCTCATTCCTAATTGCTTTGAAATTTCCAATGCTGACATTGACTTCTTGATTGAAGTCATTAGATGTATCAAGATAAACCACTTTTGTAATTCAATTTTGGACTTATGCATCATCGTATTGGCTTTGTATGATGTCTTGGTCTTACATTCCTTACATTCAAAACGTTTTACAGTTCTTAACCAATAATGTTTTGTCTCATACTCACATTTTCTACACGTTATACCTTGTTTTAATCGAATTTTAGCGTAGGCTGCAAGACATTTTTCTTCTGATGGATACTTGTGGAAAAATTTAAGTAAATTCATGTTGTTAGGTTGATACACCTATAAAACAAGTACTAAACATTATAAATTCCACTCTATCATTGGTTTACGACCAACGTATTATTTCTATCGACCAATCTACCTACCAATAAGCGGATAGTCAGTATAAAATTTATTTAATAATGTAATGTATAACCTAATACGATAAAGAGTGGGGAGTTAGTGGCAAACGGAGGATTAAAATTTTACTATACAATACATAGATAGTCACTGTATATTATTATAAAATGTGTATTCTATGACGGGAATAGATGAACAAGAAGGTACATTTGTGGTTTTATTGTTCTTATTGAATAAACCGTGGTTTGGTAATGAATTTTAAGTCGCTGATAACCAGTATACCAAGATTGAAGCGAATGATTTTACAAACAATACACAATCAGTAGTAGCCTACACCACTCTGATTTGTCAATTATCATAAATTACCAAAGCATCCATATATAATCATGACAGGAAAAGCGGGGAAAATTTCGCTCATCATATTTTTGTTGATCAGTGTAGCCAGTGTATACTACGTAACACAACTTAAGTTTGCATTCGATTTTGAGCAGTTCTTTCCTCAGGGAGATCCTGAGCTAGAATTTTTCCGAGAATTTGTCGAAGAGTTCGAAGCGGATGATAACTTCTTAATAGCTGCTATCCGTAGAGATGAAGGCGTCTTTGAGCAGAAGTTTTTAGAAGACTTTCACGATCTCACTTTGAAGGCACGCGGCCTTCAGTCCGTCACCCAGTCCCAGTCCTTGACCACCTTTACCTATCCGCTCAAAACGCCATTTGCAATAACGACCTTGCCAGTCATAGATATTGATAAGCCGGAACGATATGAGAAAAACAAAAAGCGCATCATGGAAGATGAGCGCTTTGTATATAATCTCATTTCGCCTGATGCCAAGACCATGTGCATCTTGCTCAAGACGGTTCCGATGATACAGTTGGAGGCGGCCGATCAGTTGGTTATAGATGTGCAAAATCTGATAGAGACGTATGATTTCGATAGTTACCATATGCTAGGCCGTGCCTACTTCCAAAAAGAATTGGTAGCCATGCAGAAGCGAGAGATTATTTTCTCCGGAGTGGTATCCGGTATTCTAGTCATGCTCATCATGTTTTTGATTTATCGTCGATTTTACGGAATAGCCATAGCTCTCGTCTCTATAGGATTAGGCATGCTGGTATTTATGGGTCTACTAGGTTTCTTAGGGCGAGAGCTGAGTGCCATTTCGGCTTTGTATCCAGTCCTAATGATTATAGTCGGCACCTCGGATGTGATTCACATCATGAGTAAATATATAGACGAACTCAAGAAGGGCGCCACCAGACATGATGCGATAAAAGTGACTATCAAAGAAATTGGCCTTGCTACGCTAATGACTTCATTGACTACGGCGGTTGGCTTTGGGTCTTTGGTGACCAGTAAAGTATATCCGATTCGTGACTTTGGACTCAATGCAGCTTTAGGGGTAATGGTGGCTTATCTGACCGTGATATTTTTTACTTCCGTTTTATTGGCGAAGATGGATCGCGACCAACTCATCAAAGAAGGCGAACGACTCAAGATATGGCCTCGCCTGATGCAGTGGTTTTATGATGTGACCAAGGGACACCCTAAGCGTGTCAGTTTTGGGGCGGTGGCTATTTTAGGAATTGCACTTTATGGAATTTCCTTGATCACTACTAATTACTCTATCATCAATAATATGCCCACTGGGCGAAAAATTACAGAAGATTTTAAATACTTCGAAGAAAATTTTGCTGGCTTCAGACCGATGGATATCGCGGTGATTGCTAAAGATTCACTACTCGTCACGGACTATGAGGTGGCTAACCAAATCAATAAAGTAGAGGGCCATCTGCGGGAGTATCCGGCGCTTAGGGCCATCACTTCTTTGTCTACCGTATATAAGTCTATCAATGCTATGTACAATGGGAATAAGGCGGAAGCTTATACTTTTCCAAAAGATGAAGCGACCTTCAATCGTTACCAGCGTATGGTGGACAAAATACCGCAGAACCAATTTAATGTCCTCGTGAATAGGGACGGAGACAAGGCGAGAATTTCTTCTAGGATACTAGATGTCGGTGCCGATACCATCAAGCAGATAGGCGTAGATATTGACAGCTGGATTGTAGCCAATACAGATACCAGTCAAGTAGAATTTATCCGAACGGGGACTGGTCTCATCATCGATAAAAACGCGGAGTATATCAGAAGTAGTTTGCTCTATGGTCTAGCGGGAGCGATACTGATTGTGAGTTTGTTGATGACGGTGCTATTTAGAGATTGGAGATTGATCATTATCTCATTAGTGCCCAATTTATTTCCACTATTGTTAGCGGGTGCTTTCCTCGGCTATTTTGGCATCGACCTCGAGGCGGGCATCTCGATTGTATTTGCTGTGATCTTCGGTATAGCAGTAGATGATACCATACACTTTTTGAGCAAATTCAAACTGAGCATGCGCAAAGGGATGGGCATAGATGCAGCCATCCATACCACCTTCATGGAGACTGGAAAAGCCATCTGCGTCACTTCAGTGATTTTGTTTTTTGGATTTTTGGTGATGTTGTTTTCTATTCATCCCCCTTCAGTGAATATTGGTTTCCTGATTAGTTTGACTTTGCTAAGCGCCTTGTTGAGTGACTTATTTTTGATGCCGATTTTGATCAGAGGTTTGTACCCGAAATCTGAGCGCTAGATGTTGTATGAGGGCTTAGGTTTTGGTAGGGACTATTGTATCGTGTTCGAGAGTATGTTTGATCTGTGTTTACAATTCCCGTAGGGGATTTGGCTTCACGCAAAAATTACGTTTATAATTCACCATTGAGTCCGCTCCGAAAAGTCACGAAACCATAAAATGACTCTTTTGGCGATATTTTCCATTTTCTCAATCCACTGATACTCAGGCATCACTGAATTTCGAGAATAGAAAATCTCATCCAAAATAGCCCATTTTCTACAATC
>CAKZVJ010000253.1 GCA_937923345.1 uncultured Saprospiraceae bacterium | reverse complement strand
TTTTTGCTCCTGCTAAAGATAGACCTATGAAGGGCTGGGTGCAGCTGCCATTTGATTATGTGGATCAATGGGATGGATTTGCATCAGAAGCCGCAAAATATGTTTGTTCGCTCCCCGCGAATAAAAAGAAGAAGTCCAAGTGATATATTTCTTATCGAGGTATTCTCATTCCTTATTTGCTCCATTTTAAAAAAAAGTAATCAAGGATCTTAGGGCCGAATGGAAGGATCAGCCTTGGAATAAAGGAACGTGTTGTGCGCTATAATTGAGTGATGATTAAGCCTTTTGGAATACCATATTGTGAAATTACAAAGAATATTATCTTGAAATATTGAATAATGTCAATAAAAAGTATGCTTACTGAATATAATTACGTAATTTAATACCACCATTTCATCATGTCACGACACAATAGATTGTAATCCGTTTAACCTATTCTATAACCATCTAAAATTGATCGTCTTATGAGTTACACTACTGAGAACCTTCGTAACGTCGTTCTGCTCGGCCACTCGGGCTGTGGGAAAACGACCTTCGCTGAAACCATGTTGTTTGAGTCCAAAGCAACTAGTAGGCGTGGGTCGATAGAAGAAAAAAATACGATATCTGATTTTACCAACATCGAAATGGAGCGAGGAAATTCGATTTTCTCCACGCTCATGAATGTAAAATGGAAGGACTCTAAAATCAACATTATCGATACACCTGGATTTGATGATTTTGTAGGAGAGATAATTTCTAGCCTCAAGGTGGCCGACACCGGAGTCATGTTGCTCAATGCAAAAAGCGGAGTCGAGGTCGGTTCCGAAATTATTTGGGAGCACATCAACAAGTTTAGCACGCCAGCGATCATCGTCGTCAATAAAATAGATGATGTGAAGTCAGATTATGAAACAACGCTAGAGCAAGCAAAGAACAGATTCGGAAACAAAGTGCTCCCTGTACAATACCCAATAAACGAAGGCGCTGGATTTAACACCATCGTAGACGCCCTACGCATGACCATGTATGTTTTCCCAGAGGATGGTGGCAAGCCTCAGAAAATGGACATCCCAGAATCAGAAATCAATCGCGCGCAAGAGATGCATAATGCACTGGTAGAAGCTGCTGCTGAAAACGATGAAGGCCTCATGGAAAAGTTTTTTGATGAGGGCTCCCTGAACGAAACTGAATTGACGGAAGGCTTACGGATTGCTTTGGCCAAGCAAGAAATATTTCCTGTATTCTGTTGTAGTGCTACCCGTAATATGGGTAGTGGTCGCATCATGGGTTTTATCAATGACATTTGTCCTTCTCCAGCAGATCGACCTGCAGCGAACTTGGTCGGTGGAGACAAATTGGTTTGTAATGCCGGCGCCGATACGACTTTATTTATTTACAAAACACTTTCCGAACCGCGCATCGGAAATGTAACTTACTTCAAGGTATACAGTGGTTGTATCAAACCCGGCGATGAATTATTCAATGCCGATACACGAAACTCAGAGCGCATTTCTCAGCTCTATGTGGCCAATGGTAAAAATAGAGAAACCATCAATCAACTCTGTGCCGGCGATATCGGCGTAACCTTAAAAATTAAAGAAGCTAAGACGAACCAAACGCTAAACACAAAAGGAAAAGATAGAAAAATTGTCCCCATTGAGTTTCCAAATTCTCGAATACGTGTTGCTGTTAATCCGCCGTCTAAGCAAGACATGGAAAAATTGATGAAGGCATTGTATCAGATTTCGGAAGAAGACCCGACCTTAATCGTTGATCAAAATGTTGCCCTCAAGCAAACCATTCTACATGGTCAAGGACAGCTCCATCTCGACATTACCAAATATAGAATTGAAAAGGTCAATAATATTGAAATGGAATTTGAACGTCCTCGCATTTCTTATCGGGAGACCATCACCCGACCCGCCAATGATAGCTATCGACACAAAAAACAATCTGGAGGTTCTGGTCAGTTCGCAGAAGTGCATATGCGCGTAGAGCCTTGGTACGAAGGCATTCCTGACCCAAGCGATCTAACTGTGCGTAAGCGCGAGATAGATGATTTGCCCTGGGGCGGTAAGTTTGAATTCCTCTGGTGTATAGTCGGTGGATCTATTGATGCGAAATACATCAACGCCATCAAGAAAGGTGTATTGCAAAAAATGGAAGAAGGACCACTGACGGGTTCTTATTGTCAAAACATTCGCGTCAGTGTTTATGATGGCAAGATGCACCCCGTTGACAGTAACGATATGGCATTTATGTTAGCCTCTTCTGCGGTTTTCAAAAGTGCATTTCAGAATTCCGCACCCCAAATTTTAGAGCCCATTTATGAATTAGAGATTCTCTGTTCAGATGATGTGATGGGCGATGTGATGGGTGATTTGCAGACTCGACGCGCCATGATTTTAGGCATGGGTGCAGAAGGGCATTATCAAAAAATTAATGCGAAAGTTCCACTCAAAGAATTATATCGCTATTCCTCCACCCTGCGTTCCCTTACCCAAGGGCGCGCAAAGTTTAATCGTGCATTTGCAGAATATATGGCAGTCACTCCTGACATACAAAATGAACTTAGCCGTACTCACCAGATGAGTATGCAAGAAGCATAGCCCATATTGCTTACCTATCGAGTTAGTATGAATAATACAATCGTAAAATGCACTCAGGTGTCTTGTAAGTGAGGCACCTGTTTTTTCTTTTGGGGCTTCCCACATACATTGGTAGAAAAAACCAATGCATGTGGTCGGGCTATGCGTAGCGCGGCCCTGCGGGCTGGCCCTGAAAAAGGGCCACTACTCCTATCCCTAAGCCGGCCAGCGCACAAGGGGTTGTTTCGATAAAATTTGGATTATGTAGTTTTAACATAGCACTCCGCTGGAGCGCTTAGATTCTATGATGCTTGTTGCTATTAACATGATGCTCCGCTGGAGCATTAAGTAAAAATATGTGCATAGGATTTCAATAAATAGAGTAGAAAGTAAAGCTAGCAAAGCTAATTTCCGTAGCGCCCCTTGCCCCAATTTCCGGAGAGTGGCATGTTGAAGATTTCAATAAATAGAGTATAAAATCAAAGCTAGTAAGATTAATTGCCGCAGCACAGCTTGTCCCGATTTTTATCGGATAGGCATCAGGTTTGAAGAAAAAATATATATAAATATATCATATTCAACAAAAAAGCGATATGTAAAGTGTACATTGTTGGTCTCTAAAATCAACTAATACACAAAAACATATCGCATGGTAAAATTAAGAAAAG
>CAKZVJ010000252.1 GCA_937923345.1 uncultured Saprospiraceae bacterium | reverse complement strand
ACCAGAATGCTACCTGATTTTGTCTACTATTTACTACTGGCTACTGACTGCAAATTGGTTCAATCCAATAGCTATAGTTTTACTTCTATTTTTTGTCTTTCAGCTAGTCGCTCAAACGTCAATCAGCGGGATTATTATTTCCTCAATCTTCATCTGCCTAAATTTATATCTTATACTTGCATTGCTTTCAGAGCTATCAGAATTTCCAGAAGCGAATAATGCTTATTATAAAATGCTGCTTGTGGGTAGCCTTTTCATAGGATGTAACCTCCTAGCGGGAGGCTTTATGATGAATAAATATATCAGCAAAGAGTGAATTAAATCATTTTGAATATTGTGTGCTGTTATCCTATAGTGATATTTGTTTATGTGCTATCTTGAGGGGTCTACGGATGATTGCTACAATCAAGTTTAAAACATAAAAGTGATAATAATTGAAAGGTACTTTAACAAAATACGCCCATATTCCTCTAAAACAAAAAAACAACAGAGTTTGGAGAACCTATGAAGGAGGTGCTCTTATTGACAAGTGGAAAAACAGCCCTACTCAAGTTGACAATAGCCAGCCAGAGCAGTGGATTATGTCTACCATAACTGCACGAGGTAAGGATCGTCCCAAGGATGAAGGTCTATCCTATGTAGAAACAGAAGATGGTTTCTATTCTCTGAAAGAACTCATCGATTCGGATCTTGAGTTGTACCTTGGCAGAGATATGGCAGAAAAGTTCGGAACAACTGGAGTACTTATCAAGATGCTAGACTCCGTAGAGCGTTTAACTATCCAAGTACATCCCGATAAAGACTACGCAAAAAATATTCTTAATTCTCAATTTGGGAAAACGGAGTCATGGTATGTTTTGGATACTCGAGAAGTCGACGGTGAGCCAAGCGTAGTATATATGGGCTTTAAAAAACACGTTACTAAAGCATTGTGGAAGGAAGTATTTGACCAGCAAGACATTCCAAGAATGCTAGGCTGCTTACACAAAATTGAGGTCAAGGCTGGGGACGCGTTCATGATTTATGGAGGAGTTCCACATGCTATTGGGGCAGGTTGCTTTTTGATGGAAGTGCAAGAGCCTACTGACTATACCATGCGAACAGAAAAGATCACCCCCAAGGGGTTGAAGATAGGGCCAGAACTCATCCATCAAGGGGTAGGAGAAGATACCATGTTGGACTGTTTTCATTATGATTTTTATTCGCAAGAAGAGGCGGTCCAGGAATGGAAAATAACTCCAGAGGTATTGGATAGTTCCGAGCAGCATACCTTGAGGACCTTGTTTAACAAAAAACATACTAGCTGTTTTGCCTTGAGCGAATTGTTGTTAGAAGGGGAATACACCATTAAGAGTAATGGTGGATTTTATGTGGTGGTTATTTATTCAGGAGAAGGTGCACTGCTTTGCAATGGGCAGGCATACCCCTACACTCAGGGAGACGAAATATTTATTTCTGCTGCAATCCCAGCGATAAAATTTAAAGCGACTCGCTCTTCTAAAATTTTATTGTGCTATCCTCCTTCTTAAATTATGTTTTCACCTAATTGAAAAATACTAATGATGATGAATTTATTTAACCTAAAAGATAAAGTTGTCCTAATCACTGGCGCTTGTGGAGTACTTGGTGGTGAAATGGCTAGATACCTTTTGACCCAACAAGCCACGGTAGCTATCTTGCATTATAAAAAAGAGGCCCTAACTTCAACTGTTGAAGAATTAAGGCAGATCAGTAATAAGGTCACTGGCTATATATGCAACGTAGTTGATGAATCAAGTCTCAAGAGGGCCTCTGATCAGATCGTCAAGGACTTCGGTAAGATTGATGTACTTATTAATGCAGCTGGCGGCAATAAACCAGGGGCTACAGTAGGGCCCACACAGTCTGTTTTCGACGTAGATGTAAATCAATTTAAGGAGGTAATAGACTTGAACCTTTTTGGCAGTATTATTCCTTCTTTAGTCTTTGGAAAAGAAATGGCCAAAAATAAAAATGGAGTTATCATTAATGTTTCATCCATGGCTTCAGATAGAGCTATTACAAGGATAATGGGTTATTCTGCATCTAAGGCTGCGATAAATAATTTTACAAAGTGGATGGCAGTGGAATTAGCCCAAAAGTATGGAGATGGAATGCGAGTCAATGCAATAGCTCCAGGTTTCTTTATTGCTAATCAGAATCGGAAATTGCTCACCAATGAAGATGGTTCATATACAGAAAGAGGGACTACTATTTTAAAAAATACACCAATGAATCGTTTTGGAAATCCTGAGGATTTATGCGGAGCAATTCACTATTTAGCTAGTGACGCATCAAAGTTTGTTACCGGTACAGTCGTACGGATAGATGGAGGTTTCAATGCATTTAGCGGTGTTTAGAGATCCCTTTGCTATTAAGACATAGCCATCTTAATCCCTAGCTCTAGACCCCGCAACTCCGCAAGTCCTTTTAGTCTACCTATTGCAGAATAACCCGGATTTGTTTCCTTAGACAAATCATCTAGCATCTTGTGTCCATGATCTGGTCGCATTGGCATTCTATAATCCAGTCGTCTATTATGAATTCTATTTTGCTGTTCCTCTAAAAGCTTTTTCATGACTTCGTACATGTTAACATCTCCATCTAAATGTTCTGCCTCATGAAAATTACCTGACTTATCTCTACTTGTACTCCGCAAGTGGATAAAATTAATTCTGTGCCCAAGCTCTTTTATTATTTGTACTAGATCATTATCCGATCGTACCCCTAGAGATCCAGTGCAAAAACAAAGACCATTATTGGGGCTATCGACAACGCCAATAACTTTTTGCAAATCATGAAGATTGCTAACAATTCTTGGAAGACCTAAGATAGAAAAAGGAGGGTCATCAGGGTGAATAGCCATTAGGATATTGGCTTCTTCTGCAACGGGAATTACTTCCTTTAAGAAATCTAATAAATTTGCTCTTAGTTCATTACTACCAATATTACTGTACTCATCCAATACAGCTTGAAACTGATGGAGTGTGTAGCCTTCTTCTGCACCAGGTAAACCTGCAATAATATTATTAACTAATAATTTTTTATCCGCTTTGGACATATTCTGATGCAGTTCCTCTGCTTCTTCTAATTGTTGTTTTGAATAAGCCAATTCTGCTCCTTTTCTTTTTAAAAGAAACAGTTCAAAAACAGCAAATTTACACGCATCGAACCTAAGCGCCTGTGCTCCATTTGTTAATTCAAAAGTAAGGTCAGTACGAGTCCAATCTAGAACAGGCATGAAATTATAGCATACGGTATCAATGCCAAAATGTGCGAGATTGAGTAGGCTTTGCTTGTAGTTACGGATGTATTCATGATACCTTCCAGTACGTTTTTTGATATCCTCGTGCACTGGTATACTTTCAACTACTGACCAGTTTAAGCCTGATTTATCAATAAGCTGTTTGCGTTTTTCAATTTCTTCTAAAGTCCATACCTCGCCATTCGGCAGGTGATGCAAGGCAGATACAATACCAGTGGCACCAGCCATTTTGATGTGTGAAAGAGAGATAGAATCATCTGGTCCGAACCATCTCCATGTTTGTTCTAAACCTATTTCGGATGTAGTGTTCACAAGCTAAAGTTTATATGAGTTGCGATATTACCCCTTTAATGCCTATGACAGAGGTGAATATAGAAAAAAGCAAAATTAAAGATAAGATTACATTTGTAGAAACACTGAAACTATGTGTCTTCATAAGATTTTTCTGATTTCCTAAATAAATAATGCAGCCAACGGTGAGTGGTAAAATAACAGAATTTAGTGCTTGAGAGATAATCATAACAAAAACAGGTCTAGCATCAAATATAGGTACCACAAGTCCCAATATTGAAATTATGAAAACCATGCTTCGATACTTAGGGAGTTTCATCTCCCGAGGAGATTGAGTATAATCACAAAGCAACCAAGGCAGCATCAAAATATTTGGAAACTGAGAAGAAACCCCAGCTGCAATAATCCCGATCGCAAAAATAGCAACGGCCATTTTGCCAGCTAAAGGCTCTAATAAGGTAATCATTTGTGAGGCTTCTGATAGCCCAAGCTTTGCAGCATACAATGTGCCAGCAGCTGCCGCCATAATTGATATACTAATGATAAACATTAGGGATACGGAAAAGATGGCATCTCTTTTTTGTGTGTTTTCATCTTCAATGGTCCAGCCGGCCTCCTTGACTAAGGTAGTGCGAACAATAAATAATCCTGAAAAGACAGTTGTCCCTACCAAGGAGGCGAGTACCAAAAATGGTCCCTTATCTTGTCCTTCAGCAGTTGGAGGAATATTAGGTATCAGTCCACTTAATATTTCAGACGGCGGTGGCATCAAAAGAAAAAAATTGAGAATAAAGCATGCTGACATGACAGCCACTATTACTGCGAGTGCTCTTTCAAAAAATTGAGTTTCTCCATTCCAAAATATAAAATACACCAATGCAATATAGAAAGCGGCAAAATAGACTGCTGGTATGCCACCATCAACCATAGATTTTGACCATACGTAGGAAATATCTGCTACTATACCCATTACGCCCATTACGCTTCCCATGACTCCTGCCGTGAGCGCTACAATAAAGAATATTCCAATACCTGGATGAATATGTTTTCTAAAGGCATAAAGTGCTGTTTCACCTGTTATCATGGTGTAACGGCTATACAGATTTATCATAAAATAAGTAGCTAAACAAGATAGAACAATCGTCCATAACATTGACATGCCATAGGTTGCTCCTGCCTTAGCCATTGATGTGACACTACCCGTCCCAATATTAAAGCCTAAAAGAAATATTCCAGGAAGAAATAAGGCTAAGCTTTTCTTTAGGTTTTGTAAGGACATGGCGGAAATTTAAATTGGTCAACCAATTGAAATGAGTCCGAATATATGGCTTTTTTTAGAAATCTTGTAAAGACAGTAAGGCGAACTACACAAATTGGAGTGGAATAAAGCAACAAATAGTGATTTATCAAACCTTATAAATGGTAAGTACCAATTATATAATTTTAGATATAATGTTGAACTTCCCTTTTTAGCAAAAAAGCGCCAAATAGGGTGATTATTCCTTTTTGGGCGCCTTGTTTTGTTTCGTAAACCGAAACATGACTTTTTCTAATTAGATGGTCAAAAAAGCCAGTAGTGAATTCATGTGTGCGAGGTATAGAGTCAAAAGATCTGCCAATTGTAAAATGAACAAGCACAAATCTTAGAGGCTATTTAACGATAAAAGTAGGCTTTAATAGTTCTTCGTACCCATTCAAAACGGCCATAATGTGGTTGGTAATTGCCAAAATGAGCCAATCTATACATGTGATACTATTTAGATGATTGATACCATTATATATATAACCACATAGAGAACAAATCTTTGTAAAAGTAGTAGCATTACCTTGCGTTGGATCACATCCATATCTATTAGAACCAAAAGAAAGTGTAATTAAGTAATTTATCCCTGTCACATGTCCTATTTCAGATCAAAATTGGCAAAATAGAGGTGGCTTTGATTTCTTATTTAGTATACTTTTGCCTTAGGTCAAACTTTGAATGGTTGACAGGTTAATAAATTAAGTTTAAAAATTTTGTTCTCTTATTTTCCATATCTATGGAAAATAAAAGTTTTGTTTTGGTCAATAGGGTTACTGACTTTGGGGGTGAAAGCATTAGTTTGCTTTTGCTCCTTTTTTAGTATATGTTAATTATTTTTGATCGATACTAAGATGTAGAGCCAGTGTTACTAAGAATGGAATACCAAGTACGTTCCATTGGGTTATAGAGCCCTTATGCAATTCTTTACTTAGGACAATAATTATAGGAAATAACTCAAGTGGAAGTGCCTAATTCTCGTCCCAATGTGAAAAAAAAGGACTTACACCATAAATATGGCCGTTTTTAGCAACTTTATGGCATTTTTGGGGAATAGTGAGTTGCTATAAAATTTATTTTTGCAAGCTTAATCCTATTTTGTAAATGGAGTTTTCAAACCATATTATAATCCGAAGAGCTTTTGATTAAAACAAGCAAAACACATAAAGAAAAAATTTACTTATTTACCCTATTTATTGGATGCTTATGGTGTCTTAGCCCTATTCAATGTATGGCACAAAAATACATCATGCATACCCAGGAGTTTGACCTTGCAAATGGATTATCTAGTACTCAAATAACAAGTCTATTACATGATTCAAAAGGGATAATTTGGCTAGGCACTCCTTATGGAATTAATAGTTACAATGGTGCGCAATTTAAATCTTATACAAAGGAAGATGGTTTAGCTCACAACTATGTACTTGATATTTCTGAGGATAACCTTGGAAATCTATGGGTTAGGTCAGGAGATTTTTCTTCCTCAAGCTACTATTATTCAATTTATAATTCTGATTCTGGAGTATTCACCACAATTGTTGATTATCTAGGAACGGAGAATCCTTTTTATAGCAGTGACTTAAAGATCCATAAATTAGCCAAAGATGTAAACATCATTAGCGAAAAATTTGAAGGAAAGCACTGGTTTTATGAATTAAAAAACAAAAAAGTCAAAAAACTTTTCTCTATTCCTTTAGAAAGGAATAAAATAGATGTTGTGGATTTAGTACGTCAATACCACGGTAATCGATATAGACTGATCTTGTATGATACAGCTAAGGAAAGGAATGGGTTTGGACTTGAATATGAATACGACCTAAAGTCATCAGAGCTAAAACTAATAGGCAATAAAGGATATGCGAATATAAAGTGGAATTCAATAGATGAAGACTGTGCTCTTGTCCAGGATGTTGAGAAATTTGATTCCTTAGTATCTGATTTTACTTCAGCAAAGTATTTTTACAATGGTACAAAAGTCTTCCAATATTCAACTTTACACACATTCAATAATCAGCTTGTAGTCTTAGACAGGAAGAATTCTAAATTACTGTATTATGATTTGAAAACCATGGATTTAGCCAAGGAGATTCCTTGTTCTGAACAGTTTATTAAGCAGAGAGCTCAAGATTATTGGACTGACAATCAAGGTGGGTTTTGGTTTTTTGGTGATGAAATCATGATTAGACATCATTTTATAGAGAATAAATTTCATGTTACTAAAAACAATTATTTGGCTGGTAATTTTCCAATAAGAGGGATTACAGAAATAAATAAAGAAATAAACTTTGCTTGTTTATTTGGAATATGTAAAGAGGAAAATGAGAAACTAATTTACAATTGTATATTTCCGGATGGCTCATTTGAAGGGTCTGCAACAACAGGAATTACAAGCGCGGAAAACATACTTTGGATTGCAACTGAATTATCTGGTATGTATAGAGTAGATACCCAGACTGAAGATACTATACATTTTCCTTTTGCTGATGCTAGACGAAGGTTTCTATGGCAACCCTTTGTTGATAAGAATAATAATGTCTGGGTAGGATCTAATGGATTGTTCAAATTAGATAAGGAAAAAGAAATAATCATCAATGCTTCAAAGGGTGGGTTAGTAAAGCTTGATCAAAAAATAATTTATTTTTTCCATGAATCTAAAGAAGGAGTATGGCTTTGTACAAGTCATGGTCTTTTTTTGGTAGACTTAGAGTCTGAAACTATTCTTAGGCACTTGCATAGAGGAGCTGAAGAAAAAAGTTTTTTACCCCTCGACGAATGTCTCCATGTTCATGTAGACAAAGAAAATGTATTTTGGATAGCCACTAAAGGTGCTGGAGTAGTAAAGTGGAACCCAGAAACTGAGCTTGTTAAATCTTTTACTACTGCAAATTCGGAATTGACTCATAATATCATTTATGCTATTTACGAAGATAAATACAACAATTTATGGTTTCCTAGCCATTATGGCTTGATGAAATTTAATAAACGGTCCGAAGAAGTTACTACATACTACAATACGGATGGTATAGCGCATAATGAATTCAATACTATTGCCCATTTTCAAGATATGGAAGGGAATTTATTATTTGGGACCGTTGATGGCCTGGTACAATTTAATCCTGCTGACTTTGAGATTCCAGATACACCAAACCCAGTATTATTGACTGAGGCTACTAGGCTAAATGAAGAATTAAAACAGGTTGATATCCTTAATGAGCTAAAGAAGGAACATGCATTAATAATGGAACCTGGCGATAGGTATGTAGATTTAGAATTTTCTATAGTGAATTTCAACAAAAATTCACCAGACAAATACAGTTATCGGATTCCTGGATTTCAGGACGACTGGATTTATAGTGATGAAGGTCTTGTTCGTTTAGATGCCCTGCCTTTTGGTACTTATACATTAGAAATGAGAGGGAAGCCTTCCCATAATACTAATTGGTCAACTCATGCAAACAAGATCTCTATTATTGTTAAAAAGCCTATTTACATGCGATGGTGGTTTTTACTTCTATCAGCTTTTCTTGTTATCCTTTTATTTTATTGTGCCGTTCGTTGGAACACACATAAGTTTTTAAAGCGCCAAAAAGAGCTAGAACAGGTGGTGCAGGAAAGAACGGAGGAAATCAGATTACAGGCAGAAGAATTAAAGGTACTTGACAAAGTAAAAAATAACTTTTTTGCAAATATATCGCATGAACTTAGAACACCTCTTACCCTTATCTTAGGTCCCTTATCATACATAATTGATAACCCGGAAAAGTTAAACGATAGTGCTGTGCAAAAGCAATTATTAGTTATGCAGCGAAACGGGACAAATTTATTGCACCTTATCGAAGAGATTCTGGACCTTTCTAAACTACAAGCTAATAAGTTGGAGTTGATTGAGGAAGCTGTGAATGTAAAGGCTTTTATCGAATACATTTTTATAGTATTTGAACCACAATTTGAGAATACGGGGATACGTGCATCTTTAGACATTGACCTAGATGGTAAGCTTTGTATTTTAATGGACAGGAAAAAAATGGAGAAAATCCTCAATAATTTTCTCAGTAATGCCATAAAGTATACACCTAGAGGAGGTACCATTGATTTGACTCTGCGCAGATTTGACGATAGACTATTGATAAAGGTGCAAGATTCAGGATCAGGTATACATTCGTCAGATATGCCTTACATATTTGATCGATTTTTTCAGTCCAAGCAAGCCAATAAAAAACTTTATGGTGGTACAGGTATTGGACTCGCGCTTGTGAAGGAATTTGCAACACTAATGAATGCAAATGTCTCAGCTGATAGTACAGTCGGAAAAGGGAGTACGTTTACTTTTGAATTACCCATCAAGGAGGTCTTAGAGTCGCCAGTTGCCTTAGCTTCTACAACAGCAGAAGAAATTTTAACACATGAGGATATTATACTTAACAATGAATCCTTTACCATACTTGTCGCAGAGGATAATAAAGATATGAGAACTTTTATTTGTGACTTATTAGAAACAAATTATCAAACCATTATACCGACGAGCAATGGAGCTGAGGCTTGGAAAATATTACAAGAAAAACAAACCGATATTGACCTTGTGATTTCAGATATTATGATGCCCGAAGTAGATGGTTTAGATTTAGTAAAGCGAGCTAAGGAGGAAAGAAAGCTATCTACAATTCCATTTATGATGTTAACTGCGCTCGCAGCAGAACGAGACAAACTTGCAGCCTTGACTATTGGTGTAGATGACTATCTCACAAAACCTTTTTCAGTTCCTGAATTACTTGCTAGAATTAATAATATGCTCATCAACGCCAGTTTGCGCAAAGAGTGGTGGTCCAAACTAGATGAATCCGCAGGAAGTGACACTTCGAAAAAAGATTCTCAAGAGGATTTTCATCTCAATGAAAGAGATAAAGCATTTATAGAGGACCTAAGAGAATATATAGAGTCCAATCCATCAAAAGAAGATCTTGACCTAAATTCCTTAGCCAAAAGGTCTTTAATGAGCCTAAGGCATTTAAATAGAAAAGTCAAAGCAATAACTGGGATGCCTCCTGCCAAATTTGTAAGAGAAGTACAACTACAAAAGGCTAGGCAGATACTTGAAGATGGTCGTTTTGCTTCTATTTCCGAGGTAGCATATTCTGTTGGATTTTACCAACCCTCCACCTTTACTGCTTTGTTTAAAAAGAGATTTGGAATTGTTCCTAGCCAATATCGTAAAAAAATTATGCAACAATAAGTACTGCGAGATGAACTTGTCTTTGCTATTACCTTATCCTTAACATATATGATTAGACATCATGAACTACTTTCATATCTGAAAATTCTAAAAAAAAATATTGTTATGAAGACCCGAATGATTTATTTTTACAGTTCAAATTTACACAACGGTAATCTTCCTTTTATTAATTTGACTTGCTAGCAACTTGTATGTAATACTTAAGTATTAAGGCATATGTACAAAAGAAATATTTTACAATAAATTCCTAATCTGCGTTTTGATAACCTCTGTTCATATTAATAGGATTAAATCTTATCTTTTACTAGTAATTGCTTTTACTAGCTACAGCTTTGGTAATCCTTTATGGGCTCAAGAGTATTTATCTTATATACAACAATTTGATGCATCTAATGGCTATGGTAGTAATGTGATTAATAAATTCTTTGAAGATTCAGAAGGGCTAATTTGGGTTGGTACAGAAAATGGACTTAACTGCTACGATGGTGCACAATTTAAATCTTATACAGCAGAAGATGGATTGGCACACAATTATATTCAAGATATTCATGAAGATAATTTAGGAAACATATGGATTCAGTCCGGAGAATTTGCTTCTAATGATTTTTTCGTTTCTTTCTTTGATAAAGAAACTGGGCAGATTTTACCCTTACAAGAATATTTGACTTCTTCCTTTTCGTTCAAAAGCCAGTTTATCAGGTTACATAATCAATCACAAGGTGTTAATATCATATCTGAGAGGCACAAAGGCTCTAGTTATTTCTATGAATTAGATAATAAAACTGTTAAACCAATATTCGCAGTCCCGGATACTTTAGGTAAAAATCCTACTGTAAAACTTGCTATAAAAACCAAAAATAATCGTTACCGGGTATTAATGTGTTTTGCAGATATAATTCAAAAGAATAAATATTGTCAACTTTTCGAATATGATCCAAATATTAATCGATTAGAACTAATCGAAGAAGAACGTCATTCAGAATTACGAAGTTCAAACTTCAGTAAATATTTTTATTACCCCGATAATTTTGCACGTTTTGATAGCCTAGTATCTGAGGCTAACGAGATATTTAATGATTCATCTCAACATACAAAAATTCAATACATTTCAAACAATGAGCTTATTCTGGTTCATAATCAAAAGATAATTTACTTTGATCTTTTATCTTTTAAAATGACTAAAGTAATTCCTGTATCAGAAAACATAGTATCTAAATTATTTAATCCATATCTATACGCTGATAAAAAAGGTGGATTCTGGTATCGTAACGGGAACTTTTTGGAAAGACTTCATTTTGAAAAGAATAAATTTGAGGGTATAGTAGGTTCCAAAAACAAAGCCATAAGAGGAGTCTTAATGGTAGATGAAGACTTGTACTTCAGTGCTTACGGAGAATTGTTGGTTCACAGCAATGGTCAAACTCAAAATTGTGAATTGTTTGATGATATTTTAGAATTTGTAACTGGTGTCAATGGTTTTGTTAGGGATGGTGACTATCTATGGATAGCTTCTGAGTCAGATTTGTTAATTAAGTATTCCATCTCTACGCGAGAAAAGGAATTTTATCGATTTACAGATAAAAAAAGGCATTTTTCGTGGAAGCCCTTTATAGATAAGAACAATCAAATTTGGCTAGGTTCAAAAGGCTTATATAAGGTTAACCAAAAAAGAAAGGTGATAGAAGCCTTTGAAACAGGTGATTTTACTAAATTAAATGACACCGTTATTTACTCATTTCATAATTCTGATGAAGGAACTTGGCTATGCACTAGTAATGGCTTATTTCTAGTTGATTTACCATCAAAGTCTATTCTAGAACACCATCATAATTCTCAATTAAATAATTCATTTCTTCCCTTAAACATTTGTCTCCATTTATATCAAGATAAAAATGATGTTTTTTGGATTGCTACTAAAGGAAATGGTTTAGTAAAATGGGATACAAAGACAGGAAATTACAAATCTTTTACAACAAAGAACTCCGAGATAACAAATGACATTATTTACGGAGTATATGAAGATAATTTCAATAATCTTTGGTTACCTAGTAATTATGGATTGATGAACTTTGATAAAGAAAATGAGAGTGTCTCGACTTTTTATCTGGATAATGGTATATCAAATAACGAATTCAATACCATTTCTCACTTTCAAGATAAAAATGGAGACTTATATTTTGGGTCTGTAGATGGTTTAATTCGGTTCAATCCTTCTGATTTTGAAAACGAACAGGAAGCGACTACATTAGAATTAACAGATGTAACAAGATTAGATGAGAATCTAAATACGATATCAATACTTAATGAAGTGTCCAAAGATCAAATTATTCCACTTTGTCCCACGGAGAGATACATAGACTTAGAATTTAAATTGGCTAGCTTTAATAAAAGCGGAAAGACTAGATACAGCCATAGAATCTTAGGTTATCAAGATAAATGGGTGTATAGTGAAAAAGGTAACCTTCGTTTGAGTGGCTTACCATATGGAGAGTATATGCTCGAGGTTCGCGCTAAGCAATTGGATAGTAAGAACTGGACATCATATAAAAATGGAATCAAAGTGCTTGTAAGCAAGCCATTTTATTTGAGATGGTGGTTTGTATTACTGGCTCTGTTTTTCTTAGTTTTTTTAGTTTACTGGATTGTACAATGGAACACATATCAATATCTTGAAAGACAAAATGAATTAGAAAAAGTAGTGCTAGAAAGAACAGAAGAAATTCGTAAGCAATCTGAAGAGCTTAAAGAGTTGGATAAGGTCAAAACTAATTTCTTTGCTAACATCTCTCATGAATTACGAACACCATTAACGCTTATTCTCGGTCCCTTGTCATATATCTTGGATAATCCCAATAAACTAGAGGAGGAGGAGATTCGAATGCAACATCTTGTAATGAAAAGAAATGGAACCAATCTGATGCATCTCATTGAGGAAATATTAGATCTGTCAAAGATTGAAGCCAAAAAACTTAGTTTAAAAGAAGATGTAACCAATGTGCAAGAGTTTTTTGAGTACGTATTTTACATGTTTGAACCACAATTTGAATCCTTGGGAATTCATGCGAGAATAGAAAGCACTGTCCAGGGGGACCTTCACATTTGGATGGATAGAAATAAAATGGAAAAGGTGTTGAATAATTTTATTAGTAATGCTATAAAATTTACACCCCGAAGAGAGACTATTATACTCAGATTAGCTACAATGGATAATGTGTTAAAGATTGAAGTTGAGGATTCGGGCGCAGGAATACATCAAAGTGATATGCCACACATTTTTGATAGGTTTTTTCAATCTAAGCAAGGAGACAAAAAGTTACATGGTGGTACAGGTATTGGTCTAGCCTTGGTTAAAGAATTTGCGGAGCTAATGAATGCAGAGGTTTATGCAACTAGTGAATTGGGTAAGGGCAGTATTTTTTCATTCAACTTGCCATATAGAAATGCACCAAAAATAGATAAATTAACCATAGATTTCGCACTGCCTGAAAATGATGATGAGAATGATACTGTATTGCACGGACAGGAATATACAATATTGCTTGTAGAGGATAATATAGATATGAGAGGGTTTATATCTGGTTTGTTAAACAATGAATACAATACTATTATTGAGGCCAATAATGGAGCTGAGGCAATTACTATATTAAAAGAGAGGCAATTAGAAATAAATTTAGTCATCTCTGATATCATGATGCCAGAAGTTGATGGATTAGAGCTTGTTAAGTTCGCTAAAGGAGACGATACACTATCTACGATTCCATTCATAATGCTGACTGCTTTAGCAGCAGAGCGCGATAGACTTGCAGCCTTAACTATTGGAGTAGATGATTATTTAACAAAACCATTTTCTGTGCCTGAATTATTAGCAAGGACACAAAATATACTTACCAATGCAAGTATGAGAAAGGCATGGTGGAACAAGTTTAAAAAAGATAAACAGAATAAAAGTTTACTGCATAAAATTGAAGATGACTCAGTGAATTTCTTCGTTTCTTCCAAAGACAAGAAATTTATTGAAGAGCTCAAATACTATATCGAATTAAATCCATCGCAAGAACTACTTGATCTAGATTCTTTATCTAGGAAATTTCTTATTAGTACGAGACATTTTAATAGAAAGGTTAAATTAATAACGGGGCTTACTCCAGCAAAATTTGTCAGAGAAGTACAACTACAAAAAGCTAGACGGTTACTAGAAGATGGAGATTTTGTTTCTATTTCTGAAGTAGCTTATTCAGTTGGATTTTATCAACCTTCTACATTTACTTCTCTATTCAAGAAACGCTTTGGGGTAGTTCCAAGTAAATATCGAAGTAAGTTGAATACTAATAATGACTCAACACATATGTAGCGTTTTTATCAATATGTACAGTTCCCATTTACAATGTAGTCAATTAGCATAAATAAGGAAGCAGATATATCATTACATAGGGACAGAATATTTATTTACCGATTAGACAGGAGATGAAGATATTACAGTTTTGTAAAATTAAACCGTACCCATTTAGTTTCATAGTTAGTTACATTTAGAAGAATTATATGCAGATCATATTGATAGTTTTTTCATGTACAGCGATAATCTTGGGCTGGCTAGGATATTTTTACACATTGAATACTAGAAAAGATATTTTATACAGACCGCTTTTTCAGCAGAATAGTATGCCTAGTATTAATGAGTTAGCTATCATAATTTTGACTTTACCTTTATGGCTCATAGCCAATCTCTTCAGACCTCTCTTGACGCTATTGCTACAAAAAAAATCATCGAATAAGCTAGAGAAAAAAGTTGTACCTGTCTCGACTATTTACTGGTCAGGAGATGGTTATAATGGCGAATGCCTAAGTGGCGGGCAATTGAATTTGCATACTGATAAGGGGATTGGGATTGAATTATTTTGTAGTGAAGGCGCGATGAGTATGCCAGACACTAGTTTTATTTATGAAGGCCGTAATTTGTATAGAGGGAATCTGACAAAGTATCTCTATTACATACGTGATGAACAGAAAGGCAGCGTAGTTTGCAAAGCGCTACATTCGAGCATAAAAATTGAAATTCGAGTTACACCTACGAATCCAATAGTTCCATAAATCTTATGAATAAAACCTGAATAAAAAGCTATTATTAACTTCAATTATAGGGATTATTTTCTTTTCCGTATATTAGTCGATCATCTTTGAAAGTAAGCATAAACATGATAAAATGTTCAAAACTAAACTCGATCCTATTTGATGGCAGCAGATTACAATTTTCGAACAGAAGTAAACTATTCCTTATAATTTATTTTGGACTTTTTACTCTTACTGCTCCCGTTTCGAATATTGTCGCTCAGACCTTTATACCTGGGGAAGTGTACTTTGACTCTACACAATTTGTAGAATACCGTGCAGGTAATTTGCCCATTATCTTATCTGCTCCTCATGGAGGTGGTTTACGTCCAGATTCTATTCCAGACAGAAAGTGTGATGAATGCGTTACTACAAGAGACGCCTGGACGCAGACCATCACAAAAGGAGTTCATGATGCCATTGTTGCACAGACAGGCTGCTATCCACATACGGTTATTAATTTACTTCACCGTGTCAAGTTTGATGCCAATAGAGATATAGAAGAGGCAGCACTTGGTATACCATTTGTTCAGCAAGCTTGGCGCGGCTATCATCAGCTTATAGATTCCGCAAAAGCTAGAGTGAAACTCGAGTACGATCGGGGATTGTTTTTAGATGTACACGGACATGCCCATGTGGTTCAGCGCATCGAATTAGGATATCTCATTAGTAAATCAGAATTGCAGCTTTCAGATGAAGAACTAGATGCAGAGGACCTTATCAATGAAAGTAGTGTAAAAACACTAGTAAGCGATAACCAGAATCAACTCAGTCACTCTGCCTTGTTGAGAGGCGAACAATCTCTAGGAACACTTTTGACTAAAAAAGGATTTCCTGCTGTACCAAGTCTTCAAGATCCTTTTCCCCTAAATGAAGATGCATTTTTTTCAGGCGGATTCAATACTATTCGACATGGTTCAAGAGATAAAGGAGGTCCCATTGATGCTATCCAAATTGAGTTGAATCAAGACATCCGTTTTGATGAAGAGCGACGAGATATGCTGATTGATTCTTTAGCCACCATTATTTTGGACTACATAGACCTTCACTACGACGATCAATTTAGAGAAAAATTTTGTGACATCAATACAAATGTTGCAGACCAATTGAATTTGGATCAAACATTTGCAATTTATCCCAACCCAACAAATAGCCAATTGAATATCCGCACCAACATTCAAGATTTTGATGCATACATCATCAATCCAGTAGGGCAGATTGTATACTCAACAAAGGACAAACAAATGAATCTTTCTTTCTTGCCTGCTGGATATTATATGTTACATCTAAAGCATAGTGACCTAAGAATCGCAACAAGAAGTTTTATTCTCTATTAATTTATTTCCACCAACACATCTACTTATCGACTCCAATCTCTTTCGGATTAGTCCTGTATTTCCTGTTCAGGGTAATATGCTTCGGGGACTCCCGCTTGCCTACGGCGCGGTCAGGCTCTCTGCTTTACCCCTCATGTACCGACGCTTTACCAAGCGTTTGTTCATCGGGATACACTGCCGATCCTTAGTCTCTAACGCGGCTCCGCCTTGTCGAGCTTGGTCGCCTTCGGCGAGTCGCGAATCTTATTCAGTGCATAAATTAATTATTAGATATATAAAGTGTTCTCTCAGACGGCAATTGGGGTTATATATAATATTCCTTTATGCGAATTATTTAAATGCATTTTATGTTAATACCAAAGTAATCCATTCTAAATTTATAGGCTAAGGATGAAAAAAGAACAGATATTCATACATATCCCAAAAACGGGCGGCACCACATTAGACTGTGCTATTAACGGTACTGAGTGGATTCAGAATAAAGATAATTTTCATTATCGACACATAGTGCATGAAACTAAGATGTCCAATGCGGGTGATATCTTTCAGCATAAAAATATTGAAAAGTATAAAAATTACCTCATCTATATGATGTTGAGACATCCTGTCGACAAAGTGGTCTCCGAGTATTATTTTGTAAGAGATAGAAAAGAGTATTTCAACTTATTTAAGAAGAAACCAAAAAATTTATATGAGTATGCACGAAATCCACAAACCTGCAATAGCACTCTGAATTTTTTGCTGGGCAAAAGATTTTATCCAACGACTACCGCTACGAAAGCTGATTTAGACAAGGTAATCAAATTTGCAGACGAATTACCAATCTACGTAGGAATCTTCGAAGAGTATGAAAAATCACTTAATTACTTTAGGGACAAACTCAGTATAAAGATTCCAAAGAATATCGATGTCAAAAGAGTAACCTTAAATCGTCCCAATGTCAATGAAATTGATGAGGCAACAAAACAAATCATTCTTGATAAAAACAAACTCGATTTACATTTATACGATTACTTTAAAAATAAACTTGACCATGAAAACACTAACTCAAAAAGCTATTCGATAACAAAGGATAAATATGGATACATAATGAAGTATTCTGAACGCTTCTCTTTATTTCAATTGTTCATGCCAAAGTCAGAATTTTTACTTATCAATGCAAACTATCTGAATGACTTAAACTTCTTCCTACATCAAAAGGTAAATTTTAAAGAAGGTAGAAAATACGTTACCATATTTAATCGGATGATATCTCACGACCTCAAAAGTAGGTTGCCGAAGTTGCAAGTGAAATTGGATATGATCGATGAAAAGAACTTTGCAGAGGATCCACTCGAACTTACAGAAAAACTAAGTAAGATTATTAGTAAACATTTAATTTCAGATAAATCTTCTTTCAAGAGTGCATTCAGATTTGATATTAGTAATTATTCTGAAGATATCTTTAGATACGCTGAACGAAAAAAATCATTCTTATCCCGCTTATTTGGGTCATAAGTCCCTTTAGTATTATAGCACCACAGTCTATTGTTTTCTAAGTACAATAAGGATTAACTTTATAGTCAAATAGTATACTATTATACAAATATCTCTATTTATACTTAGGAAGGGCTTACCTTTGTTAGGTGAGATATACTTTTCTCAAATATCTAAATCTTACGCTAGTGCTAATTGTTGGCTTAGTACTCCTTATTCCACTAATTGCTATGCAATTTACTAGCGAAGTATCATGGAGTTGGATGGACTTTCTTATAGCTGGGGTAATTTTGTATACTTTCCTATTTATATTGCACTTACTTTGGATACGGTTTAAGTCTACAAGTTCGAGATTAATCGCTTGCCTTGTGACAATAGTATTATTTGTTTTACTCTGGGCAGAGCTAGCCGTAGGGGTATTTGGAAGTCCATTTGCTGGGCATTAAAATTTTGTACACTTTAAAACTTATGAGCAAAACAATTTTAGCTTTATTGGTCTACCTAGTAATTTTTTCGCAGTGTGCAGAACCTAAAGAAGAAATTAGCTTAGCCAATACCTATTGGATATCAGACATTGCTATGGATCATGAGATCCCAGAATTTACGCCTAGCTTATTATTTAGTATCGGTGAAGATATGGCCTCAGTCAAGTCCCTGGGATATGAAGATGCGCTCTTTGAATCTAAATATTGGATTGACAACGACTATTTCTTTTTGTCTACAAAGGAGGGGCCACTGATGCGGTTATTACGTAAGACAGACACTGAGCTGTACGTTTCTTTATTGCCCGGTGATACCACCAAATTCAATCGAGTGATGCAAAGTACTTTTGACAGAGGTTACTTTATCAATAGATTCGAAAATAAAACCCTTCAAGTGGGTATGGGAAACAATAACTTGGCTGGTGTAATTCATTTTACTCAAGACGAGGCACTCAATTTTAGCAATGATATTTTTAATGTAGACAGTGATAGTTATTTGTCGCTCAATTTCTATAGGATACCGTATGGTATCGGATTTTCCAACAATATACCTACGCTGGCTATGGGTAAGAGTATGCAGGCCAATGTAGTGAGTAAGCCAGGAGAGCCCATTCGGGTACAAAACTACTTTGCGGGTAGTCTTGAGGTCACCAATGAAGAGGAAATTGGTCTCACTTTATATCAAAATAATTTGCTTGAAAAATGGAGACTGATAAAAGTAAAGAAATTTGAAGAAGCTGAAACTTTGATTTTAGGCGCATGGGAGAGTGGACATACAAAAATGACTTTTAAGAAAGCAGGTGTGGTAGAGATTGAGGAAAAAGCTATGAATGAAACTGCACAATGGAAACTTGACCCTAGTGGTCATCTTATTATCATCACTAAGGAGTCTGGGGATAAACAATACGCTGTGCATAATCTATTGAGAGAAAAGAATAGAATTGGATTAGAGATTGCAATAGGAAAGTTTAGAGACTTGATTAGACTTGATAGATGACCAAGGCTGACTAGTTAAATAAGAAGGTGTAGGGTATTCTGTTGATGCAGTAAAGCTTGTCCCACAAAAGGTATATAAGTCCTTTGTCCCAATTGAAAATTAGTTTGTCGATATTACTTGCTATAAAATGGAGAGGAACCTATATTCATAGAAACTTATGTCGAATGGAGTCATTAGATAAGGATATCAATATATTATGGGAGCAAAAGTCTAACGCACCTATCAATTTTTGGGGCTTAGATGTAGGTGGTCCAAAATTAAATAGGAAGGTAGATGGTGGGCTTTTTGGAGGCTTTAGCATGTTTAGCGGCAATGTGGGTCCCTTAGGGCAGCTGTTGATACTGACTTTGATTAGTTACATTAGTATTAGCACCTTTTGGAAGGTAGCGCCAATGCTGACCTTTTTGTTTATTTGCTTATTGGCCTCCTATGCGATATACAGATTTTTCATCAGAGAATTCAAATACTATCAGTTAGCCAAAAATACAATCTACCAAATCACCAAGGATGAAATTCTAATCAAGTACTCGTTTTTAGGTTTTAAAAAGACGGTACAAATACCTATAGACGAGATTAGCCACTTGCATGAAATAGAATACGACTATGATGGTATTGTTAAAGGTTCTATTTGGATATATCATGATAGTGATGTCAAGGCCTATGATTTGGTTAAAAGGGAACGGACTGTATTGCCTATGATACAAATGGTGCAAAATCATAAAACAGGTTTAAGCTTATTGAGATCCTTAATCAAAGAATCTAAGTCAGTTAAATGAAATAAGCTCATGCTGTGCCCAGACTTTGTTAATGTGAATCCAACAGATTGTTAACTACATCAAATGTCCTGCCTTACCCTAATTTATCTTCTACATTAGAAGAAAATTAGAAATATGCGAACAATAACACTTTTTTCAGCCCTATGCCTTTTTACTCTTATTTTATCTTGTGAATCTGATAGGCATCCTCATGCGCATTCATCTAGAAAGTATTCTGGTGATATAAGTACTGCTTCGGCAGCAGCCGACAAGCCTAGTGCCTTACGCAATCCAGCGACTGCTTATACATCTACTCCAGTCCAAACTCCTCAGAGTTCAGAAAAATATCTTGGTCTCCAAGAAAATTCATTTATTCATTCAGATGAGCAAGCGGTATCTACTTTTTCGATAGATGCGGATGGTGCTTCCTTTAGTAATGTGCGAAGGTTTATCCAACAAGATAACAAATTGCCTCCTTAGGGATCAATTCGAGCGGAAGAAATGATAAACTACTTTGATCTGGACTACGAGTATAATAATCTTAAGCACCCAATCAATGTAAATGGGGAAATAAGTCGTTGCCCCTGGAATGCATCTAACAAACTGGTAATGATTGGAATAAAGGGTAAACCAATGAATAAAAAAGATTTACCTGCATCCAATTATGTATTTTTAATTGATGTGTTAAGGGGGATACAAATTATGATAAGATATTATCTTGGCTCGAAGATGTAAAGCTCTCCGATCGACGTGGTCTCATAGCGGAGTTTTCAGAATTAGTCAAGTCTGCAGGTAGGTTATAATCTCATAGAATACGCCCTTTTTTTGACGTTTTTCTCGTCGAAAAAAGGGAATATATTTTGCGTTAGTAATAGGTTAAAGATAGAACCGTCAATTTACTATGCGTCTTGTTTTTGCCTTCCTTTGTGTCATGATTTATTGCAATGTCTCTGCGCAAGTAGACACTATTGTAGCTAAAAAATTAAAATTCACTAGTGATTTTAGATTTAGAATTGAGCATGACTGGAATGGTCAACGTACAGACGGCTCTAGACCAGATGATAGAAGTAGGCTTCGATATAGATTTAGATTCGGCTTGAATTATGCCTTTGATCAAAAGTCCACATTTGGAGCACGTTTGCGATCGGGAAGACTCGATGATCAGCAGGGGCCACACGTGACGCTTGGCGGAAATAATGGCGAGTTTGGATTGGTTGAAATCGGATTAGAAAAGCTATTTTATCAATATAAGTCAAATAATGTTAAAGCTTGGGTTGGTAAAAATACACTCCCTCTAAAAAAATTAAATGAGCTGTTTTGGAATGATAATGTTTTCCCAGAAGGCGTAGCGGTCACGTATGCAGCCTATAGCAATGAGGAGAGTCTGCTTAATAAGCTATCGTTTAATGCGTGCCACTTAATCATTCAATCCACTGGTCAAACATTTAATAGAGATCGGTTTGCACAGTTTTATCAACTAGATTTTGCTTTCTTTAATAACAGGTTATCTTTTTTTCCTGCTTTTTATATGTTTAGAAATTTAGGAAATATACCTGATGGACAAGAAACTTTTGAGTTGGACTACAGCATCTTGCATCTTGGGACCGACTTTAAACTATCTAAAAAGCCAGAATTCAGCCTAGGACTAGAGTTGTATACCAATTTGGAGGATTACTCAGATCATCAATTTATATTCTCTCCATTTCAAGATCAAACACAAGGCAGCGTAATAAGTGCTAAGCTGGGAACTTTAAAAAAGAAGGGGGATTGGCACCTCCATGTGTACTACGCACATCTACAACGATTTTCCATCGTAGACTACTTTGCGCAGAATGATTGGGTGAGGTGGGATTATTCAGGGCTGGGAGCAGCAGGTTCCAGGATTACTAATTTTCAAGGTTTTGAATTTCAAATAGGATATCTAATAAAAGAGAATTTTGATTTGATTCTGCGCGCCTATACAGTAACATCTTTAGTTCGTTTAGAAAACGAGTTTAGAGAAAGAGGTCAAAGGGTTCGTTTGGATTTAAATATTAAATTCTAGTATCGCTAAGCCTTTAAGTAGCGCATTGGAAGTTTCAGTTCGAAAATTATTTAAACAAAAAAAATCAGCATCGACTTGATGCTGATTAATAAAGCATTCTAAGATGCTCTCTGCAAACTTATTAATCATCTTGTAGATGATTAGCTTTCATAGCTTACTCTTTTTATGGCTACTACTTCTTAGTCTTAGGGGTAGAAGGAGCCGGTGCTAAATAGGTTCTAACAAATCTTCTTTCAAACATAATTTACAATTTTGTTGGATTAAATAGTGTTATCGTTTCAATTTCTTCACTACTTAAACACATCAGAATAAATAATTGTTTGATGGCTAAAAGAATTTATTTAATTCTGATATTTCTATTAATACATCGATGCGAGAAATAATATATGGAATAGTTGATTTTCAACAACGATTATTCTTTTTCAATTTAAAATTGAAAATTTGGCTTTGGTTAAAGTCAACGGTGACCCAATATTTAGTTATGCTTTTATTTTTGCTGGGTTAAAAACTTTAACAGTTGCTGACTTTACTACTGTATTTTTAGTTTACATCAGATATAAAAAGAGGCTCCTTCGTTAGAAACGAAGAAGCCTCTCTGACAAATAACTAACATGTATAATAATAAAAATCAAAAACGTCTTAATGGTAACTCAGTTGCTTGCATCTCAAAAGATTTCTTTTGCTGCTATTCATTCGTGCTTTCACATCTTTCGATACATCAAATTTAGAGTAATCTTTAATAGTATTTTATACAAATTAATCATAAATTGTGGTGTCTAAATGGCTAACATAGTATATAAAGCATTGAAATTGAATAAATTAGTAGTATTATTTTGTTATGCCTATATCAACTTCCAACGAGTTATTAAGTTTAATAAAGTCTATGACCAAGGCAGAAAAACGTAATTTTCGCCTTTACGCCAATCGGAATCATAATCAGTCACAGCTTAAGTTTATAGAGCTTTTTGAAATACTGGATAAATCTGAATCCTACAATGAGCCACTTATTTTAAAGAAACTCGGCTTATCCAAAGCCAAAGTTTCTAATTTAAAAAGACATCTATATACTCAAATATTAGGCAGCTTAAGAGTGATAACCTCCTCCAAGAAGCCAAGTATGGAGGCAAGAGAAATGATTGATTATGCTTATATTCTTTATTATAAATCTTTTTATCTAGAGGCCATCAAAGTGCTAGAGAAAGCAAAAAGACTAGCAAGTAAGTATAGTATGTATCATATACACTCTATAATACTAGAGTTTGAAAAGAGAATTGAAAGCAGGCACATTACCAGATCTGGTTTAGAGAAGGCTTATACATTAAAAGCAGAATCGGCAGAAGTCAACAAAAGATTGTCAGCGGCGATAGAGTTAAGCAATCTACGAATTGATTTAAATGCGAGATATATACAGTCAGGGCATTGTAAGTCACAAGAAGAAAAGTCAGTTTTGAACTCTTTTTTTGCACAAGCTATTAATGATATTCATGAAGATTCCTTAGGGATCTTAGAAAAAATCTATTTGTATCAGTCCTATGTTTGGTATTATTATATGCTCATCGACTTTAAAAATTGTCTTATATATGCAAAGAAATGGTTAGCTATCCTAGAGTCTTCTCCTGAGATGATAGAACAAGATGTGGATCTTTATTTGAGAGCATACCATTACGTTCTAAGCTCTTGTTATCATCTTCGTGATAAAGATTCCTTTAAGACAGCCTTAGAAGAGCTAGAAAAGTTTAGAGAAGCCAATTACAAAGGCTTTAACGATTTGACTAAAATTATTTCATTCCAGTACGTACACATTTCTAGGTTGAACAATATAATCATAAGAGGTGAATTTGATAGGGGGCAAGCGGTCATTAGTAAATCCTTGAGGAGAATGAATCGGTATAAGAATAGTTTGGATGCGCATCGAATTTTGGTTTTTTATTTCAAATTCGCTTGGATTTATTTTGGGGATGAAAATTATGGTAAGTCTATTCATTACCTCAATAAAATTATAAATAATGAACTACCTAAGCTAAGAGTGGATCTGCAAGTCTATGCTAGGATTATGTTTCTAATGTGTCATTATGAATTACAGAACTACGAACTGTTTACCTATTCCATCCAAAGCTTTAAACCTTATGCTAAAAAGGTAGCCAGTACTTATCCTATCCAAGAGATACTTCAAGCTATGTTCATCAAAATATCTAATAAGCCATTAGACAATCATACAGTGATTTTGAAAGATGCCTTAGCGCAACTCAAGGAATTGCGTAAAAATGATTTTTATATGGTGTCCTTTAATTACCTAAATGTAATTGCTTGGTTAGAAGCAAAGATTTCTCGAAAGTCATTAGCAGAAATAGTAAAGGCTTATAAATGAATCCGCTTCTAAAAGTCTGAACATCCCTATATAATCAAAAAAGGCAAGATGAATACACATCTTGCCTTTTTTGAGACGGTATGAAATATCCAATTAGAACTTTACCAAGACTCCACCCATAAAGTTGGTCCCGAAAGTTCTATATCCCACCCAACGTTCATAATTTGTAGAGGTAAGATTGTTTACATCTATCCATGCACCAAAAGAATCATTCACCCAGTACTCCGCACCTACACTTACATCATACAGCGTGTTTAAAAATTCAATGGTAAAATTCTCTGAAATATTAGCTACTGGATTCGCCGCATAGAATTCTGCTGTCAAGGCTAACTTATTGCCAAGTAAGCTATATTTTGTATTTAAGTTTACCTCTAAGGACGGCACGTGCCATGGCTGTTCTTGGGTTTCTAAATCATAAAAATTCTTTGTGAAAGCTGCCACTACTTTTAGCTTCTTTAACAGTAGTACTTCAGCAGTGGCCTCAATAAAAATTGAATTTGCGTTTTCACTAATTACATCAAAACGAAGAGGTGAATCCATATTTTGCAGATATAAAGGAAGGCCTTCTATGGTCTTGTATCCTCCTTTAGCAATGTAGCTTACTGTTTTTATTTTTCCTTTCAACCCAGCGTAGTATTCATTTTGTTTTGTGTTGAATAGGGTCGGATTGGATACTAAGTATGGATTATAATCTGTGAGGGTGCGGAATGTATTCCTAGTGATGTTGCCTTCCCAACCAGCAAAAGCAACCAGCTGATTTCCAGCAATATTTGTAATGGCTTCTATAATGGGTAAAGCAGAGAATCTACTATCATGAAATACCAAATTTATACCTATCAATACCTTAAACTTTTCCGCATGAAAAGATGCTGTAGGACGTATCGTAAATGTATTCAAGCTCTGCCTTACATCTGTACTATCCCTAAAGCTGGAGAGATCTCCAATTAGCTCTAGGGCCACAGGATGCTCCCGTTTGATAAACTTCTTCACTTTTGCAGTAAAGGCTGCTCCATTCTCCCGGCCATCAAAGAGATCAGTGTGTGTATATAGATTTACGTTTCCTCCGTAGTTAAATTTTTCAATGTCATTATCTGGAGATACATAGGAGGTAGCAATATTGACTGTACGGAAGCGCTGCTTTACCTCGTCTCTATCAAATGAAAATAGCTCATTATCGTATCCGAAAAAGTGATCAATTTGCTCTCTAAAGTTAACTCTGCTGTGCAAAGAGTTTTTTTCATTTAGACTATATGATCCTTGAAGGAAAGCGTCTGTATTGATAAATCTTTGATTTTCGATTCGCTTGCTATTATCCGCTCTATGGTATTTGGCGCCTATACCAAAATCTACCTTGTCAACGATATTGCCAAAATGCGAAAGCTCCCCATAGTACATATTGGGAATGCCTGCTCCTCCTTTGAAATAAGAGTTCTCCACTGCTGGAAGCTCTTCAGACTTCATGGCTATCGGCTTAATATCTGGAGCAGGATAATTGATCAATAGCGGCTTTGCATTGATTTGATAGGTTGCAAATCGATTTGTAGAATCTACTGGAGGTAAACTAGCATTGATGTCTAACTTGTCAGACTCCGCTAATTGCGCTTCGAATTTTTTGATTATTTCTACAGACTCTGATTCTAAAGTATCATCCTCTTGTGCGAATAAAGAAGTACTTATGGAGAGGATAAGTACTATACAAAAATATTTATTATTGATATTCATAGTCATTTTCATTATAGCTATTATTATTGTCCGTCCATGGGTAAGTCTCCATTCGAAGGAGCTTCGTTAATACGGCTTTGCGCTTCAATTTTTGTGTTGATGATGGTTAACTTGGATGTAGCCTCTTTGACCAATTCAGGAGATTCGACGTAGCTTTCTACTACTGCCTCTAAAGCAGCCTTGGCATTAAGCAAATCGTCTTGTTGGCTCAAGATGTCAGACAATAATATAATTGACTTGGCAATCCAGTATTCTTGCCCTGCACTTTCTTTATGCGCCCTCATACATATTTCTAAGGCGATATCTGCTTCTCCTTGGAGGAAGAATATATTAGCAATCAGATATCTTGCTTCTGCAGCAATTTCTCCTTCCTTTACATTTCTTAATACTGTATTGAAGTTTTGGGTAGCTTGGTCAAAATCTCTTTTGTCATACCGAACCTTACCTTGATAAAAAGCAGCTATGCTTTTTTGGTCAGGTGAGGCGAGAGGGTTCATCTCAATTTTGCTAGCCATAAAATATACACCATCAGAGTTGTTGATCTTATAGGCAGAACGCAGTGCATTTAACTGAGCTTCTAGTTTCACATCTGATGATGCTATGTTTTCTAGTTTGCTGTACAGTTGATAGGATTTCACAAAATTCTCTTCAAAGTTATACGCTATTAAAGCCGCTTTGCCAAGCGCCTTTTCGTAGAACTTGCTATTGCCTAGATCTGTTACTTGCTGATAATGTATTGCCGCTTGTTCATAATCATGTTGTACCGCATGAGACTCTCCCAGTACATATTTTGCTTCTATGGAGTAGGCGCCAGTAGGATAGTCCTCTAAATAGGATAACATAGCAGATATCGCTCTATCGTATTGAGCATTAGCATAAGCAGTCTTTGCGGACTTGAAACTAAGGGCTTCTTTTTCGGCATTATCCAATTTGAAACCTGGTATAGTTTTTCTAAACTTGAGATACTCTTTTGGCTTACCTAAGTCATGAATATAAATTTCTTCTAATGCTAATAGGGCTTGTTCTGACTCTTGTTTATCAGGGTTGTGTTTGAATACTTCTTGATAATAATTAATCGCTTGTTGGTAGTCCTCTTGGTTATACTTTGCCAAACCTAATTTCAGTAATGTGGCATTGTGTAAAGTAGAATTAGGATATTCCTTTAGCAATTGCTGTAATGGAGCTTCCGCATCTGCTAATGCTCCAGCTTGTATATATGCCTTACCAATTTCAAACAAGGCGTCATCTGCAAATTCTGATGATGGAAAATCACTAACAATCAGGGCCATCAACTGAAACTGCTCAGTAGAATTGCCCTGCAATCCAAGAACATTTGCTTTTTGAAATAAAGCATAGGGATTGGGTTCCTCATTGCTGTCAATGACATCGTTATAATATCGTAAAGCAGTAGGGTAGTCATTCAATCTAAAAGCTGCATCCCCTGCTTTTAATTTCGCGTCATTCAATACCTGCGTAGTAATGTAGGTATTATTAATTCTAGATTTATTTGCCTCTATTCCATTGATTGATTTTTTGAAGTAAGATAAAGCTTGTGCATACTTACCCCTTTTGATAAAGTTATATCCTTGTATGTAGTTGGCAGTATACACGGCTGCATCCTCAGGAAGTTTATCCGTTACCGGATTGGCTAAGAAAGCGTTGAAATATTGTTCACTCTTCTCTAAATCCCCATTTTCATGTGCGATCTCACCTAATCTATAGTTGGCAAGTGCTTTGGTGCTGGGGTCTGCATTGTTTGCAAGTGATTTGTCAAAGAGTTCTACCGCGTCTTTCACCTTTCCCGCATTATATAGTTCTATGCCTCTAGAATAAGTTACTTTTTGATAAGTCTCCTGCATTTGGCTAGTCCGGTTGGGTATTTTCTCTAAGATCGCCAGAGCTTTGGTAAAGTCCCTAGTGTTAAGAAACATTTTGCTCATATAATCTTGCGCCTCAAGGTATCGCTTGTCTTCAGCAGCAATCTTTTGAAAGACTCCTATAGCCTCTGTATCATACTTCAGTTCGTACGAAAGTTTTGCATAGTTCCATTGTGCATCAGCTTTTGTCTCAGGATCAAAATCTAATCTACTCGCTGCCGCAAAAGCATTTCTTGCATCGTTCTTTTCGTTCAGTTTTATGTGACAATCTCCTAGAAGGTATAATGCATTTTGGCCCATTTCACTTTTAACGGTACTGACTTCCTTGAAGTACTCAGTAGCTTTAGCATAATCACCCGATTGATAATGGAGATAACCTATTTGATAAAAAGTCTCCTTGCTCATCTTCTTGGTTATTTCTGCGTAGCGTTCTAGGTACGGCAATGCTTTGGTGTATTCTTGCTGCTCAAAATAAGATTGGCCAATCAAAAGGGTTAGCTCTCTTTTCTTTTTTACACTTGGTTTCTTGAGCAGAGGAATTGCATATTGAATCATCTCATCATATTTTTGTTCTGCAAACTGAATTTGAGCTATGTAATATGGAATGTGATTCTTGTATTGTTTTGAATTCTCAGCTTTTTGCAAACTACGTAATGCCTTATCATAGTTCTCCAAGTAAAAATGTGTCAAGCCATGATAATAGTTAGAAGGGTAGTAGTAGACTACTGTCCTATCGTTGATCAGGCGCTCAAAATAGCTCTTTGCGGGATTCCACTTTTGGCGAACAAATAATGCGTACCCACTCTTGAAGAGCACATCTTTTTTTTCTAGATCAGGCAGATTGTTGACATCAACTAGAGAATAGAATTCTATCGCTTTTTGATACTCCTTTTGCTCATAATAATAAGTAGCAGCTTCTAGGATAGCCTCGTTAGCAATAGGATCAGGATCGTAAGCTTTTACAAAGTCTAAGATGAGCATTTCACTTTGTTCTTGTTGCAGTCTGACAGCTGCTCGCGCATAGTTGAGTTCCGATCTCATTTTGATCTCTACCCACTCTGGTTGAGAGACCTGACGTGTCATGTCTAACACCTGCTCGTATTGCTGCTGAGCCTGGCTGTACAAACTTTTAGCAAAGAAATCATTGCCAGATTTATAGGCCTTATTGATTTCAGTGTAGCGCGCTGTTTCTTGACCAAACAAGATCAGAGGCATCAAACATAGGAGGATCACTGGGAGTACACTTCTCATAATTTATTCAATTCTTAGTGACGTTTATTACGTCTCATACATTTACGGGCTGTACATCGATTGGGTACATAGAGCACGTAGATATATTGTTGTAAATATTACAATATTGAAATTGAGTAGAGGTGCGGTGCTATTATCAGATTCGATTAATGAGAAAATGTCGTGCTTCGGAAATTAAAGACTTGGCGTTAATATCTGTAGCATAACGCCCAAATATATTACTTTATTTGATATTTGAAAAGAATATACAAGGCTTTCATACCTAGCAGCTTATATATTAGAGATAAATCATTCAAATGTTGTATCATTCCTATTTGCGTGAGCGATCGAAAGGGCTTGGTCACTGCCTCGCCTTTAGGTAGGCTGTGACGGGAGCGATAGCGTACCCCGAAAGAGCGCGACCCTTGAGAGTCGCTTTTTCAGCGAATCGCAAGGGTCACGCCCAAATTATCCTTAAACACAATGCTGAAAAACCCTTAATCTAGGTTTTCTACTTTTATAAATTTGACCTTTGTAGATCGCATTTGCGAGTCCTGTAAGACGATAAAATACATACCATGCGCGTGGGACGAAATGTCAAAACGCTCATCGCTCACACCTCTTTGTATAAAAGTGTTTCGCTGCTCAACTAGTCGACCGGTAGCATCGTAAATCTGAATGTCATAGTTGTCAGATTCTCTAGCTTGTAGGACAAGTCTAATTTCACCTACTGCTGGGTTAGGCAATATCTCCTTGACCGCCAAATAGTAGTTCTGCTCTCCATTTGCTCTCGCCTGAATGTCCGCTGGATTGGGAGTCTCCGTGATGAAAATCGGTCGACCACTCAAGACAATATTGTTGCTAGATATACCCACCACCTGATCGGTATCGGTAAAGTCCCAGTTGCGTTTAAACACCTGCCCATATCCAAAACTAGCAGGAAATGAGTAGGTGCCACTCGCAAATTCGGACTGGTCAATAATGGTCTTCGCCCAGAGGATATATTTGTATCTGCCATTGTCCATTCTGAGGGCAATCCCATCTAAATTGGAGGGCAGATTCATCTGAGTTGTTCTGGCCGCATCGTATCTACTGCCAAATACAAAATCTGCTGCTGACTTGTAGGCAGTGGCTTCCAAGTTACGCACTTGTGTATAGGGATCTGTACCGGTCAGGCGCTTATGCAATCCATATAAATCGAATTCAGTAGTAGCCTCTGCTTCTGTCCTTTCGTCTCCTAAATTATAGACATGAATCTGTCGAATTTCGTTTTTCATCGCTGATACAACTGCTTTGATAATGTAGTTGACTTGCATCTCTTCTCCACCAGACATAGCCATCGGACGGAAAGGTCGCCTTGGCACATTGATCTCGGTGATGATCCATTCTTTTTCAGGAGATTGGATGCCGTCAAAACCATAGTTGTCCAATATTTCTTGGTAGGCGGTTTTGGTCTTGGTGATTCCTTGAGCGGCTTCATCCGAATGTCTATTAAAAATGCGTTCTCCATTTTGGTTAAACTCATAGACTGTACCATCAATGTCTGGATAGGAGTGAAAGCCCATCACGTCAAAGTAGGCTCCACCACGATGTGGGTATTCTGCGCTGATAGCTCCACCGTTGTTGGGGTCATCCGTATTTCGCAAAATGGCATCTAGAAAACTAACAAAGCCAACACCCGCAACAGCAACATAATCATCGGGTTGCAGCGTCTTAATGATTTCCCAGCTGATGCGTAAAGTACGTACATAATGCTCTATAGGAGCACGCAAAATATACTCACATGGATCAGGGTCATTGTCCCACCAGTTACCCGCTGGGTCTCCTGGTGGTCTCCAACCTCTATTGCCTGTAAGGTCAAATCCAGGTTCATTCCATATCTCCCAAAACTTGACATGCTCACCGTATCTACTGACTACTTCGTATAAGTATGCTGCGTAGAAATTTTCATCATTGTATGGCGTGCCATCTGTACCATCATCCCAAATATCAGAATATAGATTTCTGAACATAGAAGAGTTGAATCCATTGCCACAGAAGTCTGTCTGGTCTCTATGCCATTCTACGGGAAAGCCTACGATCATAGTCAAGTCTTCCATACCTAGACTTGCATAATGTTCATATGTCTCTAATCTAAAATCATAGCCATATACCGCAGTGATAATATCATATAATCCCGGACGCATCGTTTTTGCACCTATACCTTTTACACCTAAGGCCGGGTTTCCAGCCGCTAGATTGGCCATTTCTTCATCTGTCCATGGAGGATTGTATCCCACATTTGTTCCTGGTCTAAACAAGCCAGTATAAGGGGTAACTTGATCTTTAGCCGTATAGTTTACATTGCCACCCACTGGAGTTTGGATAAATGGATTGACTGTTACTTGGAAAGAACATTCTTCTACATCTCCGCAGCTGTTGGTAGCCCTATATCGAATCGTATAGACACCAGTACCAACAGTAGTTTCATTCGCTGGACCACTAAGTCTTGTCAGCGAAACTCCGCCTTGTCCACAGGTACTGTTGGCAGTTGGCAGCGCATAGCTTAGTAGTACAAAGTCACTATTTGGAGAAGAGGTGAAAAGTTGCAAAGCTTCAGGGCATTCTAAACTTAAACTTGATTGATTTTGACCACCGGTTACATTGATTTCAAACTCACATAAAGCTACATCTCCACAGTTATTAGTTGAGCGATATCTTACCGTATAGTCTCCTTCGGAGAGCGCCGTATTATTTTGTGGACCACTGATTTGCATATTATTATTGACGCCTGATGCACAATTGTTGATTAGGCTCGGCGGTGTCCAGCTTGCTATCTGACCCGATGTCAGGTTTATGGGATTTGGACAGTTGGCGAAGCTCAGACTACTTGATTGGTTACTATTTATGATAACTGTGAATGAACACATGATTTGATCGCCACAGTTATTCGATCCTCTATATTGAATCGTATAGCTGCCTGCTTCAAGATTGGAATTATTAGAAGGCCCTTCAATCAAACCTAGTGATATACCACCGGCTAAGCAAGTACTCGTCAAAGTAGGAGGAGTCCAATTTACGAAAGCAGTGCTTTCGTTTGCGTCTAATTGGATCACTCTATCTGCTGGACAATTAGAAAACATCAATGAGGAATTATTATCTTCATCGTTGTTGGTCCCATTATTATTATCACCGACATCACCAGCGCAGGGTACTTCCATAATGTAGTGTCTAGCACTCCATTGGTTCATAAAACTCCATTGGCCATTCCATGGATGCATCATCGCGTAGTCATTTTCTTGATCATTGTCAGCGCAAAATTCGCAGTTTGTATCTATATTTCTGTAGCCATCATTTTCTCCAGACATCCACGAAAGATTTCCCTCGCTATTCGCGTCTGACAAGCCGATGTACACCATTTCATTAATTTCGCTTTGCAGAAAATCGTTTTCATCCTGATCATTAATACTCGCCAAGTAGCCTCCAAAAGCAGCAGCAGTAGATTGTGCCTCAGCTGGTCTGCTGGTACCTGTAGATAAAAAATACTTTGACTCTCCATGGTCTCCTAGAAACTGAAATCCGGGATAGCTGTTAGCGCAGTCTGCTCCAGCATTAGTACCGCCATTAGTGCCTCCATTTCCATTTCCATTTCCATCACACGGCAGTTCTATGATATAATTTCTTTCGCTCCATTGATTCATAAAGCTCCAGCCACCATTCCAAGGGTGCATCAGAACATAGTCATTGCCGCTATCATTGTCTTGGCAAAAGGCGCAAGTATCATAGTTGGTATATCCGACCGCACTGCCATCTGTCCATGTTAGGTCGCCCTCAGTTTGTCGATCGTCAAGACCGATATAGGTCATTTCGCTGATGGCATTCTGTACAAAAGCATTTTCTTCAGCCGAATTGATAGATACCAGATGCCCACCTAGGCCGAGTGCTATGGACTCTGCTTGCATAGGTTGCGCAGGCGCATTGGATATATAGTAAGCGCTGTTGTTGAAATCTCCAATAAATGTGAAGTTGTCCGATGCTGGATGGCATTGAGATCTTGCATCCAGAAAAGAAAGCATCAAAAAAGTAAAAATTAGAAGTTTTGAGGGGCAGTTTTGTAAAGTGTGCGGTCTCATAATTTTTTTGTTTTGAATTAGGCTGATAGCCTTGATTTTATAGTCTTTCACATACAAGATAAGCCTTATACCATCTTCGTTGCATGATTCTTACTTTTAATATCAACTTTTTGGGAGCAGGCATAAAAAAAAAGGGCTATCTCGATATTCGAGATAGCCCTTTCAGGTGGAAACTAATCCTTTTATAAATGCAGCTTCGCCTTTCTGGCGAGCAAAGTTTCTTCCGTTTCCTCTCTTTCAGGATCCGGCACACAACAATCCACCGGACATACGGCAGCACATTGAGGTTCTTCATGAAAACCACAACACTCTGTACATTTATCTGGGACTATATAATAATAGTCATCCTCAACGGGATCATTTTGGTCGTTTACATCGACCTCTTTTCCGCCTTCAAGTACAAAAGTACCTTGTACACCTGTACCATCTGCAACGGCCCATTCTACGCCTCCTTCATAAATTGCATTATTGGGACATTCTGGCTCGCAAGCCCCACAATTAATGCATTCATCGGTAATCATTATAGCCATAAAGTATTCTTATTTTTTATTTTCTTAACAAGAGACGGCAAAAATAGTTCCTACAGCCTTCATAACATAGAATTTTTACCCTATTTCATCTGCGATTGCTCCATATAATCCAAAGTTAGGTGCAATAAGGCCTTTACTCCAGTTTTCATTCCAGCATCCTGTACTATAAAATCAGGAGAATGGTGCGGATGAGCGCCATTGTCATTTGGGTCTTTTCCACCTACAAAGTAGTAAAGGGCGGGAATCACTTCACCATAGTAGGAAAAATCTTCGGCCCCTGTGATCGCAGGAATGACTCTTACATTGTCTTCTCCGGCGGCATTGTATAGTGACGGAATCATCTTTCTTGTCAGTTCAAGATTGTTAAATGTGATAGGCGTATTCTTATCAATGGTTACTTCTACAGTAGCCCCCTGCGCAGCAGCTATGTTAGTAGCCGTTTGCCTGATGCGCTCATGGATGATGTCTTGCATGCCCACATCTAGCGTCCGGATCGTACCGATCATCGTGCACTCTTCAGGTATGATGTTATTTCGTACCCCACCATCGATTTTACCAACCGTGATGACCGCTGCTTCTTTAGTGAGATCGGTTTGTCTGCTTACGATCGTTTGCAGACCCATTATGATTTGCGCTGAAGTGACGATGGGGTCAACACCAGACCACGGCCGCGAACCGTGGGCTTGTACCCCCTTCACTTTTATTTCAAAGCGATCAGCTGCCGCCATCATACCCCCTAGTTTGTAGGAGATCTGGCCCACATCCGCACGAGAAGATATGTGCTGACCAAACATCACCTCTATACCATACTTTGAGATCAATCCTTCTTTGACCATGAGGCTAGCACCCCCTTCTTCCCCCTTTGGAGCACCTTCCTCTGCAGGCTGAAACACAAAAACAACTTTCCCGATCAAGTCAGCTTTCATATCCATCAGCACATGCGCCACTCCCAGGAGCATCGATACATGCGTATCATGACCACAGGCATGCATGACCCCTACATCATTACCAAGGTAAGTAGAAGTCTCCTCAGAGCGATAGGGCAAACTATTTCGCTCCTTCACTGGCAGTCCATCTATATCTGCACGCAATCCGATCGTCGGCCCAGGCATGCCAGAGTCCAATACAGCTACCACACCCGTATGCGCCATTCCTTGATCAGGAGCATAACCTATACTTTTGAGCACCTCTACAATTTTATCAGAAGTCTTGAATTCTCTATTCGATAGCTCAGGATATTTGTGAAAATGATGACGATATTCGATAACCTTAGCCTCTATTTCATCAGCTGCTTTTTCTATCATTTTATGAGCATCCATTTGCGCAAAACTCACCGTGCACATCAACATGAATACCATTACTAAACACTGTTTGATTTGAATCATTTGTTTACAATTTTTATGAGTCTAAATATAATGAATAATTTATAAATCTTTTGCGCTTTATATTTGCTTGGGGCCATCCGCGGCAGAGATAGTATGTGCTGAAAAAAGCACATACTATCTCTGCCGTGGTCGCTACGTTTCACAGCTCCCTATACGGTCGGTCCAGCATGCCATGTATCTGACTGCAAAAAAAATGCAGTCAGATATATGGCATTTGGACTGCTTCCTACGTCAGCCCTGTTGCACATCGCTTGTCCAAAAAAAAATTATTTACGTATAGATTTTCGGTTCTATTTTGAGCTGAATATTTCAAATAAATAATGCCTTTCATTTATCCCAAAATAATTCTCTACTTTAGGGGTATGAAAACAATCGATTGGGCCATATTTATAAGCTACTTAGTAGGTATTTTTCTGATAGGCATTTGGGTGTCAAATAAAGCCAAGACAGGCCTCAAGTCTTACTTTTCTGCCGACCGATCCATACCCTGGTGGTGGTTAGGAATTTCTATCATTGCGACTACCTTTGCAGCCGATACTCCCTTGGCTATCACAGGAATAACTGCTGGAAAAGGAATCTCTGGAAACTGGTTTTGGTGGTCTTGGGTAGCGACTTATATTACTGTCGCTATCTTTTTCAGTAAACGTTGGCATCTCTCTGGAGTGCTCACGGATGTAGAGTTGATAGAGCTCAGATACGATGGCCCGCAAGCTGCTTTTTTAAGAGGATTCAAAGCCTTTTTCTTCGGCGTCATTTTGAACTGTTTTATTCTCGGTTGGGTAGTTACCGCAGCCGTAAAAATTGCTACCCCTTTTATCGATTGGACACAAATATTAGGAACGGATTTATTCGCAGTAGTGGAGTCTATCTACCCGAGTTTTTTACTTTTCAAATCTGATTTAAATGCCACTCTAAGCATCATGGCGCTACTTATATTAGTAGGGATTTATAGTTCAATGGGTGGGATACGTGGAGTAATCTTGACGGACCTTTTTCAGTTTGCCATTGCGATGATATCGGCTATTTATTTTGCCTACTATGCCGTACAAGCAGTAGGAGGGACCTCTGGTATGATTGAGTCTATGCATGAAATCTATGGAACAGAAAAAGCAGGCCATATTTTGGAGTTTGTACCTAGCTTCGATAATACGATGCTCCCTTTCCAACTCTTTATGATTTACATCTTGATTCAGTGGTGGGTGAGATACGATTCTGATGGTACAGGCTATATTGCACAGAGAATAAATACGGCCAAAACGCCGGAAGATGCGCGTACAGGGACACTGTTATTTTCGATCGGGTTTGTAGCATTGCGTACCTGGCCTTGGATTTTAGTAGCCTTGGTGTCTTTGATTTTATTTCCCATAGATAATCCAGGTGCCAACTATCCACAGTATGCAGAAGCTATAGCTGGAGATAGAGAGATGGCTTATCCACTACTAATGAAGTTGTTGCTTCCAGCTGGCTTACTTGGCTTAGCGTTTACTAGTTTGATGGCTGCTTTTATGAGTACAGTTGATACTCATCTGAATTGGGGAGCCTCCTATTTAGTAAATGATATTTATCTCAGATTTTCGAAAAAGGAAAAAAGTCAAAAGTCGCTGATTCGATTTAGTCGACTCATGGTGTTTTTTATATTGTTAATCGCCATTCTAGTTTCTAGTCAGATGGAGTCTATTGAAAATGCTTGGAAATTTTTCATCACCGCTGCTTCCGGATTGGGTGTAGCCCATTTGATTAGATGGTTTTGGTGGAGAGCCAATGCGTATACAGAAATTGCGGCCATGGTATCGGCATTGATAGGGACTATCTTTGTTACCTATTTTAAAGGAGAGAATACAGGTCCTGATTTTGAGACCTATGCTCTATTAGGAGTGACTGCATTTAATATAATTTGTTGCCTTGTGGTTACTTTGATGACACCCGCGGTCAAACCTTCTCAACTTCAGAAATTTATAGATCGAACCAACCCAATTGGTTTGTGGCAAGGTAAACAAGGCAAAAAGGGTAACGACTCATTTTTTAATTCTTTGGTTCAATGGGTGATGGGGCTTACGATTAGTTACGGATCTCTGTTTGCTATTGGCTATGTTTTACTACATCAGTACATGTCGGCTGTTATTGCTTTGGTGCTTGTCGTGCTGGCCATTATCTGGTTGAATACTAATTCTAAGAAGCTAGCAAAACAGAAGGCAACAACTAGGCGAGGTTAACTACGGTTCGTTAAAAAAAATTGGCTAGGGAAACTATAACATTTTGAGTATAGATTACCATATATTATCATTTATCGAGACTCGTTTAATCTTGACTAGTTTGTTAACTACATATTAGATTTATGCTTAATATGTATGCAAATTTTTATAAAGAGTGCATTTTACATATGTTAAATTTAACTTTTTATACGAAATACCCTATTTAAGGTAGCTGGAATTCTACGCTTTAAAAATTCACATAAATAATTGAAAACGTTAGAGTTATATATAGAGGGGAACTCTTTTCATATATACAGTGTTACTTTTCTAAAATTATACATCTAAATAGTACATTCGACATAGAACAAACCTTGTATAAGTCTTAAGTATGTACTACTTTTGACATTGCCAACCTGAAAGCCATCTCAATTTGAAATATTGAGAACAAAGTATACCCCTATATTTTCCATAAACCGTATTTGAAAAGAATTATCATAAGAATGATATTTGTCTATAACAGTTATGTTGTTGTGCATCTATCGTATTATATAACAAAATACATTACTAAATCACTTACACTAAAGTATGGAAAAGATGTACTTACTATCGAACAAATTTTTAACCAAAACGATGTCATTCACGATGATGCTACTCTTTTTAGGAGTTGCTATTGTGAATCTTTCTGCGGGGACAAGCTCTCTTTCGGATACAAATCTTGAAAATGAATACATTTCAATTGATGATGTTGCGTTTTCTATAACGCCAAATGCATCTTTCGCTACATGTAATATTAGCGCAGATGGTTCTGCGACTGTTATTAATAATGGCGGAGTTGAACCTCTATCTTATTTATGGTCTACGGGATCTACTTCGAGCAATCTTTTTGGATTACTTCCAGGAGATTATGGAGTTACTGTTACAGATGCAACTGGATGTGTTGCTTCCACTGTAGTTACTGTAGAAATAGGGCCTGAGGGAATTTGGTTAATGCCTACTTCTACACCTGCCTCTTGTGGTTCGTGTGATGGTACAGCTGACCCACACGCTATGCTAGGTGCACCACCATACACATATTTGTGGAGTGATGGTCAGACTACAGCCATTGCAGTTGGTCTGTGTCCTGGAGAAATAAGCGTTACGGTTACAGATTCGCAAGGATGCTCAAATTCATCTACTGTTTTTGTGGGTTCTCAAGGCAATTTGAACGTAAGCGCTACCAGCACAGATGCTGCTTGCTCTGATGATAACGGTACTGCGACAGCTAATCCTACTGGTGGAATGGCTCCTTATACATACAGTTGGAGCAACGGGGGTACTACGCAAACTATCTCAGGATTAGCACCTGGCACCTATACCGTTACAGTTACTTCTGCTGATGGATGCCAAGGAGTGGCTACTGTAGTAGTTGGTGGCGGCGGTTCTACGCTTGATGGTAATGTATCTAGTACTGCTACGGATTGTGGTACGAATGATGGATCAGCTACTGCTATGGGTACAGGAGGAGTACCTCCATACACGTACCTATGGAGCACTGGTGGTACTACTGCTACGATCACAAACTTAGCACCAGGTGTATATAATGTCACCATTACTGATGCGCAAGGATGTATGGTTACATTATCTGTAGAAGTTGAAGGAAGTTCAGCTCCAGACGCAGGTACTATTTCTACTAACGACCCTACTACAATTTGTGCAGGTGATGGAACTCCTGATCCTATCACTGTTATGGTTGATGGTGCTACCCCTGGTGTAACAGCTCAATGGGTAGTTACGGATGCAAATGGAAACATTCTTGCATTGCCGCCTACTAATGTTATTGACTTAGATGGAGCTGGACCAGGTCTTTGTTTACTTTGGTACTTGGTATATGATGGAGTGATAAGTGGAGCTGAAGTTGGAAATAATGCAAGTGATATAGAAGGTTGTTTTGACCTTTCAAATAACATTCCAGTTGATAGATTGTCTACCGAACCAGCTACCATTTCTACTACAGACCCTACTGAGTTTTGTGTAGGCGACATGGAGGATGATATAGTAGATGTTACCATTGATGACCCAGGTATGGGTGCAAATAGTGCATGGATTATCACTGATGGAAATGGTATCATACTCGAATTGCCAATGCTTCCACCATTCAATTTCGAACCAACTCCTCCAGGAAATTGCTTGATTTGGTACCTAAACTTTGATGGTGACATCACTGGTTTGGAGATCGGAGCAGATGCAACTGAGCTTGAAGGATGTCTTTCTTTGAGTGACCCTATCGAAGTCATCAGAAATGAAGTTCCTACGATAAGTGTGGATCCTACTAACGCTACGATTTGCCCTGGAGAGCCATTAGAAATAACAACTACAGCATCTTCTGATGACCTTACATATGAGTGGTTTGCTTCTGCAGGTTTATTAAGCACTACGGATCAGCCTACTTCTACTTATACGATGATGATGCCAGGAGATTATCAGATCCTTGTATCTGTAACTTCACCAGAAGGATGTATGGCAGTGGCTATGGCAACTGTTACAGTTCTTGAAGGGCCTGATGTGACTATCACTGACGATCCAAATGGCAACACGATTTGTGCACCGATGTCACCTATTACTTTGACGGCTGAATCATCTGATCCAAATGCAACATTTGCTTGGACTGCTTCAGGCGGAACAGTTGACCCAACGGGAGCAGAAGTTTCTTATAATATGATGATGCCTGGTACCTATACCATTACTGTTGTAGCTACAAGTGGAAACGGATGTACTTCTACTTCTACTACCATGGCTACTGTGGGAATATTTGAAGCTACTGCGACTGAATCTTCTCCAATTACAGACTGTGGCGGAGCAGACGGAGAAGCGTCAGTGGATGTATCTGGTGGAAACGGCGACTTCACTTTCGAATGGAGCAATGGAGCTACTACACAAACGATCACTGATCTTCCAGAAGGAGATTACTCAGTGACTGTGACGGATGTACTTTCTGGATGTACTCAAGTATCTTCAGTAACGCTAGCAGCTAATGGTTTTACCATTGGAAACTATGTATGGTTAGATAACAGTGAAGATTGCCTACAAGACCAAAACGAACAAGGAATCGAGGGTGTACCTGTAAACCTTATGGGACCAGGTCCTGACGGTATTGCTTGTAATGGTGATGATGTTATCATCGAATCAACCAATACAGATGCCAATGGATTTTATGAATTTATTTGTTTAGAAGAGGGTACTTACTATTTACAGTTTTTTGCTACAGTGGTATTGAACGATGTTAGGTACACTTGTATTGACGGTGATGGTACAGGATCTAGTACTGATCCTATGAACAATGATGATAACCTAGATTCAGACGTTGATCCTGAAACGGGCAAAACTATGCCTTTCGATATTATCGATGCAGATGGTGATGGTCTTCCAGAAACTATTGATATGAATGGAGACGGCGTTAATGATAAGGATCAATTCTCATTTGATGCTGGGGTAGTTGAAATATGCAATAATGTAAACAATGGTGGTCAAGTAGCTGATGGACAGACTATTTGTGCTGGTGAGACACCAGATAAAATCGAAAGCATTACGCCTGCCGCTGGTGGTGGATCGGCTCCAATTGAGTACTTGTGGATTTGCTCTCCTACACCTGGAGTACCTAATCCAAATACATGGACTCCGTTACCAAATAGCAATACGGAATGCTTACAGTTGGGTCCTACTTTCCAAACTAGATACTATGCACGTTGTGCTAGAAGAGAAGGATGTCCTGAGTTTATCTTTGAATCAAACATCGTTTGTATCGAAGTGGAGTCTTGTTCTCAGATTATTACCATCACTACTAGCTTGTCTCAAGATGATGCTGTACAAGTGGGATGGATCACAAGCAATGATGTTGAAGGGACTACTTATTCTGTAGAGCGTTCGACGGATGGGGCTAACTTCACCACTATTGCGGATGTTCCTTCTGTAACTGCTGAGTTGAATCTTTACAATTTTGTAGATGAATCTCCAGAAAAAGGAATGAACTACTATAGAGTTAGAAGAATAATGGAAAATGGTACCTATACTTTCTCTGACATCTCTCAACAGATGTTTACTATTGAAAGTGAAAAAGCATTTGGTATCTATCCAAATCCTGTAACGAGCACATTTACTCTTGAAAACTTCAATATTATTGAAGGTGAAGTTAGAGTTGAAATTTTATCTCCGGCTGGTATTTCTAAGGCTGGAATGATGATGGATGCTTCAAGCTACACAAAAGAAGAAATTAATACTGATAATCTACCAGCGGGTGTTTACTTCTTGAGAGTTACACACAGCAATGATCAAGTTGAATTAATCAGATTCACTAAGGTTAATTAATAATGGTTTCGGAAATTTCCAAACTATAAAATGATAAGGTAGACTTATTTAAAAATATCTTTTCCAAAATGCAGGAACCGGGTGCTCTATTGAGTAGCTGGTTTCTGTCTTTTAGGACTAATCTCTTCTATATCCATAAAGGCTCCTAATGCCTTTTACTTGCTCTTCTTATGGGAGGTTTCGCCTTTCAGCATAAGTACCTTACATGCTGCCCTACACTTATGTATTAACTTTTTAACTACTGCGCTAAATAGCCGTTTCAGGGTATTTATACAGAAGGTCAAATCCAGTAAATTTATATTTCTCTAACACTCAATCCAGAGAGAATTCCCCCTTTTTTTTGAGTTCTAGTCTAGGCTACAACTCTATTCATTGGAATCATAATCTATGAACCGGCTAAAAGGGGCGCTACACACATATCTAGTCTATATGGCTATGGCTCTTTGCTGCCTACTATCTTATACGCTAGAAGCTCGAGATATAGGGCTATTCTACAATCCTGAATATTTAGATATTATTGACGGAGATCTCTTTGCTGAGGCGTCTAATATCAAAGCTACCTTAGAATATCTGGGGCATAATGTGATTACTTTTCAAGAACTCAAGGATATTGAGCATCTCAATATTGATGTACTCATAATTCCGGAATTGGAAAAATTATCACTATTGGATACAGAGTTCAGTACTCAAATTTCATTTCTTGATACTTATATCGAAAATGGCGGTGGACTTATCTTGATGGGTGTAGTGGCTGCTGAGACGGCAAATAACGATAATGCAATTGATCTCATGAATAACTTACTAGGAGCTCAAATTGCCGGAGGTGAACCCGTGCTGACAGGAACTTGTACAAAGAGTTCTATTTTACTTCCTGGTGACTTCTCTAATGCTCCAGATGTAATAGAAAACAATAATGCGATAGTGTATTTGCAAAATGGTTTTGTGGAAGGGATGAAAATAATCTATCACAATACTGAAGTATTGAGCGATGTTGCAGTTGCTCAATTTCCCTTAGGTGAAGGCAGTATTGTTTATTTTGGTTGGGGCTGGTGGAATGCAGTTCCAGTAGGATCACAAGATGGAGGCTGGTTGGCCTTGCTGGAAGAAACTATTGAAGAGCTAAGTTGTAGTCAACCCCAAATTAGCTTCGATGAATTATATACTTTTAATATAGGAGAAGATAAGCAATTCGTCCTTTCTCCTGATGAATTCCTAAATAATGTAAAATCCTGCACCGCTGTAGATATTCAACTTTCTAAGACTTTATTTGATTGTGAGGACCTAAATAAAGTACAAACTGTATATATTGATATAGTGGACGAAAGTGGATGGAAAGAAAGTGTAGAAGTGGCGATTGAACTTATTGATCCGAATAATTACTGTGATCTATTCGAGGTCTTTTCCGTAACAGGTTCGGTAGAAAGTGCACTTGGAGTCCCAATTAGGAATGTTAGGCTGTCGCTGCAATTGGATGGAGAAGTTGTAGAATCTGCAGTCTCTGATACTAACGGATTATTTCTTTTAGAGCGGATCGTCTTTGGCAATTATACAGCGCAATTTGGTCGAGATATCAAAACTTCAGCGGCTATATCCGCAAAAGATTTAAGAATGTTAAATCGACATATCCTAGGCATAGAAATTTTTACTTCACCTTATCAATACATTGCTGCAGACCTTAATGGAGATGGGATATTAAACGTGATGGATGAGGTATTGCTGAGACGAATATTGCTGCATGATTTACAAGGAGATGAAGTATTTGCTCCGGTCGTTCAGTTCGTCTCAAAGTCATATCTTTTTACACCAAATACCAACCCTCTAATTCAACATTGGGATACTTTGCAAGGAGCTAAGGTGGATGTCAACAATCACAATTTGCAAGTAATTTTGGTCAAGTTGGGAGACGTAGATTTATCCTTCAAATAATAGACTTATTTTATGCTTGAGGAGAACCTTGTCTATCCAAAATATTCTTTAATACCGTTTGAAATATATCAAATTCCGTGAGGTTGTTATGATTTCCACCTTCAACAATCGTTAAGGTACTTTGAGGATGACTATTTGCTTGCTTCAGTCTTTTAGAATGACGCAGAGGAATAAGTTCATCTTTTGTACCATGAAAGATATGTACAGGGCACTTTAGTTTTCTCATTTTTCTTCGATTATTAAATTTATATCTCAAAATGAGTTTTACCGGAATAAATGGAGTGCTAGCGTGCACCATGCTAAGCATACTGCTAAAAGGAGTCTCTAAGATGAGGCATTTGCAATTCAGTTCAGTAGCCATTTGAGTAGCTATCGAAGCGCCTAATGAACGTCCATATACTACTATGTTCTCTTTAGAATAAGACTTTAATAAATAATGCATCAGATGTCGTGCATCTTCATATAGGTTACGCTCCATAATCTTACCTGTGCTCTTCCCAAAAGTCCGAAAGTCGTAAATAAGTAGGTCATAACCTTTGGGAATGAAGTCTTTATGAACCCAACCCCAATCATCCAGTGAGCGAGAATTTCCATGGTTATAAAAAACCACTCCTTTAGAGTTTGATGTTTTAAACATCAACGCGTTTATATTCCCATCATTCGGTGTTTTGAAGAACAGCTCCTCATGACCCGAAAATTGTTCATAGGGATAGTTTGGACTTAATTTTGTAGGATAAAAGAAAAACTGCTCTTGAGTGAGATATATTATGGTAGTAATTAATACCAGAATTATCCCCAATAATAGCAAAACCAAAATTATCCCAGTTATCAACTTCATTTGTATGCTCCTTAGCGTGTGAATTGAGTCTATAATGCTGGCAATTTAGCATTATGAACAATAATGTAAGTGTACATTATTATGATACAATTGGCAAATAATTGATATTTTTTATCCCATTTTTCTGATGGCAAATCAAATAACAAAACGACTTGTAAAAATACCAAGCTCGCCAATTTATAAAAGCAACATTAATTGTTACAAAGTGCAGAAAGCACTTAACCAGAAAATTTTGTCACCTAGTGTGTACGAAAATTGAAAAAGCATACTCTTAAGAGTGTGAAATGGTCATATATAGTGAAAATACGTAATCAATAGCGCAAATATGAGCTTATAGATTGCCTAATAATTTATATTTGTGTCGGGTTTCAGCAATACATCCATAACAGGCACGTATAATATAAATAGCTTTTCAAGGTTGTTTTGTTAATTGTTTGAAATTCAAGCAATTGCTTTTGAAAAGTCGTGTAGGTTAATCGAGTGATTGAATTTTGAGTAATTAAAGTAGAAGAAAAGATCGTGGTCATATCAAAAATATTAAAGTGGTATTTTGTAACAGTAAGTTTCCTGATGCTGTTAGGTAGCCTCACTGCACAAAATTTCATTATGGATCCTACTCCTGTGAATTCATGTGCCGGTAGTTTTTTTGATTCGGGCGGAAGTTTTAATAGATATTCTAACAATGAGGATATCATAAAAACCATATGCCCTTCGGGGACATCAGGAACTCACATCGAGATGCAATTTTTGACTACAGACTTAGGCCCAGGAGATGACCTTTGTATTTATGATGGGACTAGTATCGCAGCACCAGAAATAGTATGCTCGTCCACCCAAGGCAACTCAGCCAACGGTGCATTCAAAGTAGCTGCAAGTGCCCCTAATATTAGCGGATGTTTGACTTTTAGATTTACTTCAGATAATGTAGGCACTGGAGCTGGTTGGGAAGCAGTGATTAATTGTATTCCCGCGCACCAACAAGTGATTGCAGAATTACAATCTACGAATCCTGCTTCCGTACCCTCAACTAATGGATGGATAGATATTTGTCCAGGTGGTAGTATTGAGTTTACTGCCAGAGGTCTATACCCTCAAAATGGATTTAATTATTCGCAATCAGACGCTACTTCAAATTTTTATTGGGACTTTGGTGATGGCAATATTGGACTGGGTCCAAATGTAACGCATACCTATCAGCGTTCAGGTGGATACACAGTTCAACTAGTGATTGAAGACGTACAAGGGTGTACAAATAATAATACAATAGCTCAAAGGGTAAGGGTAGCTACGAAACCCACATTCGATTTTGATGCTGATTTTCCAAGTGAGGTTTGTGCAAATGACACTCTACGTTTTTTGAACAATATTAATGAAAGTAGCTCCTTTATTACAGCTACGCCAAATGAAGGTAGATTTGATGTTCAAAACGGAAACGTGGACTCCATTCCTTTGCCTGATGGAGTTAATGTAGCTTATGAGAGCCCCGTTCTTTTAAATGAGTTTATTCCTGGTGCTGTAATCACGAATCCCGCTCAGATAGAATCTATATGCATTAATATTGAGCATAGTTATGTAAGAGATTTGGATATAAGTTTAGTTTGTCCTAATGGAAATGTAATGCGCTTAGATACTACAAATGCAAGCTTTACACTCCAGACTTTTTTAGGAGTGCCGTACGAGCTAGATGATAATATTCCAGGTAATACAGATCCTCCCATTCCAGGAACAGGATATACATATTGCTTTACGCCAAATGCTCAATTCGGCACCTTTTTTCAGCAGGCCCTCATGCAGCCACCAAGAACTTCATTGCCAGAAGGAGATTATACACCGATAGATGGTTTCCAAACTTTGATTGGATGTCCTTTAAATGGTGAATGGAAATTAGTCATTGAGGATAGATTAAACATGGATAATGGATGGTTGTTTTGGTGGAGTATTGACTTCATAGATGCGCTTAAACCACCTGCAGAAACCTATACTCCAAATATCAACACCTGGGGCTGGGTAGACAATGGCACCATGATTTTTAATGACCAGGATAGTATGTTATCTGTGCCTGGTGCAGCAGGAACATTAAATTATATTTTTGAGGTTGTGGATGATTTTGGTTGTACTTTCGACACTACTATAACTTATAGCGTTTTGTCAGAAGCAGACCCTAGATGTTTTTTCTGTGATGATGTAGTGGGTATGGCGCCAGATCAAAATATTTGTGAGGGTGAAGAAGTGCCATTGGAAGCAATCTATAATGGCTTTGATGAAACCACTATACCTTTCGTCAATAATACCAACGTCGACTTCGGAGCTACCTCTAATCCGCCGAGTGATCCTTTAGAATCAGATATAGCAGTAGCAGGGGCTTCGCCAGGAGTTATTACCAATCCTATGACAGATATTGCATCCGTATGTATTGACATTGACTCCGGGGAGGCAGGGGATTTGCAAATTTATTTACAGGCTCCTTCTGGCGAAATTCTAGAACTCACTACTAATAATGGAGGAACTGGAGACAACTTCACTGGTACTTGTTTTAGACCTAATCTGAGCTTGCCAAATATTACTTCTGGATCAGCACCTTTTACTGGGGATTGGCTTCCAGAAGGGAACTGGAGTAATTTAATAGGATCTCAGGTTAATGGAAGATGGACTTTATTATTGTCCGATGGATTCGGGGCTTTAGAAGTAAATACGCTATTAAGCTGGTCCATTTCATTCAATTCTGAAAATATTGTTGAATACTCATGGAGTCCTAGTTTAGGACTGTCTTGTAACGATTGCCCAGACCCAAATGCGAGTCCAAATGTAACTACTGAATATATAGTAAATATTAGAGATGGATTTGGATGTAGTGGTTTCGATACTATTGTAGTTAGTGTTGTTCCTGATCTGGCAAGTCCAATAGTAGATATCGAAGATCCAGCTCCTGGAGTGTTGGTCTTTGAATGGTTGGATGTACCAAATGCTTCTTCTTATGAAGTTAATTTAAATGGCGGAGGATGGTTTCCACCAAATAATGGCAGTTTATCTCATTTCCTTACGGGCTTAATAATGGGAGATTCAGTAGACTTTAAGGTTAGAGGAATTACAGACATTGGATCTTGCAATAGGGAAGAAACCTGTATTTCTATTATTTATGGAGAATGCTTTCTTTCGGCAGAACCCTCTGTAATTAGAGAAATTAGTTGTTTTGGGGCGGATGACGCTGCAATTGCCGCAAACGTAATGAATAGTACTCCTCCCTTAGTTTTTACTTTAGACGGAACGGTTTCCCAGGCGCTTAGTGTGTTTCAAGGGGTTGGTCCAGGAATGCATAATATAGTTGTAGAAGATGCCGATGGATGTTTAGATACTGTCTTCTTTGATCTCGTTGAACCTCCAGTTATACAGATAGACACCATGTCTACAGATGTCACTTGTGCAGGGGGGAATGATGGGACATTATTTGCATCAGCAACTGGTGGAGTAGGAAATTTTGACTATCTCTGGACAACAGTTCCTACTACCTTTGATTCTGTTTCTATAAATCAAGGCCCTGGTTCTTATACCGTTCAAGTTACCGATGAAAATGGATGTCGTACAACTGCTACTGCTAGGATTGGCGAGCCTAGTCCAATAATGGTTACTTTATTAGAGGAGGAACCAAGTTGTAATGGAGGTAGAGATGGTACTATTTCTACTACAGTTATAGGAGGGGCGATGCCATATTCTTACGAATGGGAACATGGTGAATTTACTGCAGACATTTTTGTAGAAGCAGGTAATTATACACTTACTGTTACGGATGCAAATTTATGTGAGCAAATTGCTTCCATACAAATACTAGAGCCTGATCCTTTAGAGGCTAGTGCTGTTGGTATGGACGCGAGTTGTCATAATACATTAGATGGATCAGCTACTATTGATTTAGTAGGTTCAGGGCCATTTAGTTTCTTATGGGATGATCCCATGTCTCAAACAACGCAGACTGCGGTTAATCTTGCACCTGGTGTCTATAATTTTACTTTGACGGACGAGTCTACAGGTTGCAATTCAGTGGGCTTTGTTGGAATCGGAGCACCTTCTGAAGTGATGGCGACTACTACTTCTCAACGTACTTCTTGTTTTGGAGGAAACGATGGTACTGCTACTGTCGATGTCGTTGGAGGTGTTATGCCATATTCATTCTTATGGAATGATTCTGCTGGGCAAACTACTCAAACTGCTATTAATTTGGTCTCTGGTGACTATGAAGTGATTATTACAGACGGTAGAGGGTGTTCTACTACAAGAACGGCATTTGTGGATACATCAAGTGAAATAGTACTTTCAGTAGACAGCACCTTTGCATCTTGCATTGAAAATGCAGATGGTTCAGCCTCAGTTTTCCCTATAGGCGGTACAGGCTTCTATACGTATGAATGGAATGATCCAATGAATCAAACGACAAGTCTTGCAGAAGATTTGGCGGTTGGGTTCTATACAGTGACCGTAACGGACTCAAATATGTGTGAAGTGACTGAGGATATTGAAGTCATAGCGGGAGATCCAGTACGTATCGATTCTATAGTTGGTACGATGCCATCATGCTTTGGTGAAAATGATGGAACCCTAGTTGGTTTTATAAGTGGAGGGGAAGCGCCTTACTCCTATTTATGGTGTGATGATAACGGACAGTTTCAAAATCCTGCTACAATGTTATTTGCAGGGAACTATTGCTTGACCGTTACAGATGAGAATGGCTGTACTGCAGACGGTACTGTTGTTTTAAATGAACCAGATTTACTAGAGATCAATTCTCTTGTCACAGATATAGATTGCTTTGGCGCAGCTAATGGTGTCATTGATGCAGTGGTTACTGGTGGTACTTATCCTTATGAATATACTATCAATAATCAGGTGGTGACAGATTCTATTATTCAAAATTTAGATGTTGGAAACTATATAGTTTTGGTCACAGATAGAAATGATTGTACTGCTCAAGAAATGATTACTATAAGCGAACCTTCCGACTCAATAAGTATTGATGTTCTACAGAGAGATACATCTTGTTTTGGAGAAGCAGCAAGTGTAGTGGAAATCACGGCAAGTGGTGGTACAGGAACGAACTATGATTTTGCTTGGAGTGATTCCGCCTTACCTAACTCTAATGTTGTTACTGGTCTTTTAGCTCAAACATATATTGTAACAGTATCAGATGAAAATCAATGCACCTTTGTCGATTCGATAGCAGTGGTAGAATTTGATGAAATTGAGATTCAAATGCTATCTGGTTTGCCAACTTGTAATGGATTTGAAGACGCTATAGTGGCAGCAAATACTGTTATGGGAGGAGCAGGTGAAGGTGTAATTGAAAATTATACCTACAGCTGGGAAAACTATCCCAACGAAACGACCAATATACTCAGAAATGTTCCTGGTGGAGCATGGTATCAAGTGACTGTGACTGATAGAGCGGGTTGCACCGCCATTGGTAGAGACAGCGTTGGTCAGCCTGATCCAATACAGTTCAATATCAATAAGAGCAACCCTTCTTGTTATGAAGTTTGTGATGGATTTATAGAAATTTCAAACGTAACGGGTGCTATTTCTACACCTATTATTGAATGGAGTACAGGTGAAACCACACCTAGAATTGAAGATTTATGTGGAGGTAATTTTTTGGTTACCATTACCGACGGAAATGGATGTAGAGCTCTTGCTTCGGTAAACCTAAATGAGCCTGACGAATTAATCAGTGAGCTCGAAATAACAGATAATATTTGTGCAGGTGAATTAGAAGGAGTCATTGTCGCTGAAGTGGTAGGTGGATCGGTACCTTATCAATTTGATTGGAGCAATGGCGAAAGCGGGCTTCCTTTTATCAGTGATCTTTCTGATGGAGACTATAGCGTGGTGATTACAGACGCCAATGGGTGTGTGCTAAACGATACTACTAATCTGACTGCACCCGAAGCACTTATGATTGAAGCTGAAGTCAATGACATCACTTGTTTTGATGGTAGTGATGGTTCCTATACTTTGAACGTTACAGGTGGCCAAGCACCATACAGATTTAGCACTGATGGAGAATTCTTTACACCGCAGAATATTAGAGTAGGATTAGAAACCGGACCTTACCCAGTATTTGTAAGAGATAGTAGAGGATGTACTTGGGATAGTCTTATTCAGATCGGTACAGTCCCTAAGTTTGAGTTATTTGCAGGTGAAGATCAGTTCATAGAGATAGGTGACACAGCTAGATTAGATGTAGTTTTATTCAATCCAGTAGGTATTCCTGAGATTGTGTGGTCTAGTGTTACTGATTTTGATTTGTCTTGTGATGAATGCTCTTCAACTTCAGTTTCTCCCTTGTTTACGGCGACTTATGAAGCTTATGGTATCGATGAAAATGGGTGCGAATCAAATGACTTTGTTACTGTATTTGTATCTAAGACCGCACAAATTATGGTCCCTACAGGATTTACCCCTAATGCAGATGGCAATAATGATTTGCTTATTGTACATGGTAAGTCAAAAAATATTGTGCGGATAAATGAATTTAGAATTTATGATAGGTGGGGAGAAACAGTATATGAAAATAATAATTTCGATATCAATGATACAGCTATAGGCTGGGATGGAACCTTTAGAGGAGAAGAAATGGATTCAGGTATTTATGTCTGGGTTTTAGAAGTACAGTTTGAAGACGGATCAACAGACAATTTCACAGGACACACTACATTGATTAGGTAATTAATTATCAATATGAAAAAACTACATTTATATATAATTGGGCTTTTGCTGTTTGCAAATTCATTGGTATTTGGGCAAGCACCTGATCCTAGATTCTCACAGTTTTATGCGGCGCCTCTACATCTAAATCCAGCTTTAAATGGCGTGTTTGATGGCTCTTGGCGGACGGTGATTAACTATCGGGATCAATGGTCGAGTGTATTAGGCAATGAGGCATTTCGTACTCTAGGAGCTAGTTTTGACTATCGCCATAATATTGTGGCAGATGATTACATTTCGGTAGGAGCAAATTTTACGAGAGATAGAGCAGGAGAGTCTAATCTAACTTTGACAGAAGGAAACTTGAATGTGTCTTACTTGAAAAAATTAAGCGGGACTGGATATTCCTCTCGCGGACAATACCTAATTGCTGGATCACAGGTCGGAGTGGGACAACGTTCTTTCGATTTTGGTAACCTGTGGTTTACATCCCAGTTTGATGACTTCAAAGAGGAAATTGACTTTTCGGCGGCAAGTAATGAATTGTTGACTGGCAGCACAAATGTATACTTAAATATCAATGCTGGTTTGATGTGGTATGGAGTCATAGATAAAAACTTTAGCGTATATGCGGGTGCAGCTATCTATAGAGCGAATTCGCCAGTCATTACTTTTTTAGGGAATAACGCTCAACGTGCAGATCAAAGATGGGTAGGTCATGCGGGCGCAGAAGTACCTTTAGGCGATCAGCTAAGTATTTTGCCGGCTATTGCTGTCAATATACAAGGGCCTGCTCGATCGTATACCTTTGGTGCTAATATCCGCTATAGCAATGATGATTGGCGTGAATTAGCTATTCGTTTTGGTACTTGGGGGCACATTGCCAATGAATTAGAAAATAGCGTGCTAACTGATGCTGCGATTTTCAACCTTACGCTTGAATATGAAGCCTTCCAAATCGGTATCAGTTATGATATCAATACCTCTAGTTTTGTTACGGCTAGTACCTCAAGAGGCGCGTACGAGCTCTCTTTGATTTATACGAGTCCGAGTAAAGAAAGAAGAGGAAAAGTAAAGTGTCCTAATTTCTAAGGGGAATTCATTTATTTTCATGTTGGACGATCACTAAGCAAAGCATTTATGCCACGAAATGGGGTAGACTTCCGCTACTTCGTTTGTCGTCTAGGCAGGTCGCTATTCGCTAGATAACTAAAAGAAGAACGGGACTTTGTAATTAAAGCTTGGTTTACTTATTTCCCTTATCCAATTAGATATTTCACATACTTTATAAGGTTGATAGAGATGCCCTGTATTTTTATAAACGCTAATTTATTTCTTGCTCAGCCTTTGCTGGATTTTTCTTATTTTTGAAAAACTCTTAATGCAAAAATCGAAATTAAAACAAACTAGAAATGCAAAACCTATCCTTTCCTATACAATTCAAATTTAAAATTGGTACACTTTCAAATGACTTTACTGCAACTGATTCTAACGGACAAGTCCTTGCGTATGTGAAGCAAAAACTGTTTAAATTGAAAGAAGATATTTCAGTATTTTCGGATGAAACGCAAACAAAGGTAAATTATAAAATTAAAGCGGATAGGTGGTTAGACTGGTCTGCCGCATATACTTTTTATAACCAGCAAAATGAAGAATTTGGAAAAATTGCACGGAAAGGTTGGCGCTCTATATGGAAGGCAGAATATGACATCATCGACCAAAACGAAGCTCCACAATACAAGGTGAAGGAAGAAAATGGCTGGGTAAAAGTTTTTGATAGCTTATTAGGAGAAATCCCCATCCTTGGATTTTTTACTGGATACCTTTTTAATCCAAGCTATCTACTTACTGACAATAGAGGGGAAGTAATAGTGCGACTAAAGAAGCAACCATCTTTATTTGGGAGAGAATTCGAATTGGAAAAAATAGGCAGTATGGACAACGATGATGACGACAGGATTATGTTGGGGCTGATGATGATGATACTCTTAGAACGCAGAAGGGGGTAAAGAAAAATTCAACACTAGAATGTAATGATTATTCAATTTAAAGAGGTACAAAAATTTAACAGTTTGATTTGGCTATTGCTTGCACCTATAGCCTTGTTTATCTTTTATGGTTTATTCAAGCAGATCGTTTTAGGAGAGCCTTTTGGGGAGAATCCAATGTCTAATACAGGATTGATTTTGACTGCGTTATTAGTACTTGCCATAGTACTCTTGTTTTTGTCACTGAGACTGGAAACGAAAATAAACAAAGAGCATGTTCATTTTAGATTGTTTCCTTTTACAAATAAAATAATCCACTGGAAAGATATAAAGTCTGCCGAGGTGCAGAAATATGGCTTCGTAGGCGGCTGGGGGCTCCGGATTGGGACTAAGTATGGGACGGTGTATAATATGAGCGGAGATATGGGTCTCATACTTGAGTTAGTCAATGGAAAGAAACTGGTGATAGGTACTCAAAAAGCTGAGGAACTAAAATTGATAGTTAGCAAGCTACACCAAGTTTAAAACACCTAGTACTCAATGAGATGTTTATCTAAATAATTACCTCATTGATGCAGTTTTCTAAAAAAAAACATTTTGAAAATCAATGGCCTCCTAATCTTCAATTTGAAACTATCTTTAGGGATGTTCATAAATATCATATTTCGTTGAGATAAAACATTCTACATCTTAAGATTTCTAAATGATCACACCATTTTTAATACTATTGCTTTAAAAACGGGGTGATTCTTTGACTCAATTCGTCTCCCGATAGCCAGCCATCGGGGATAAAATAAAATCACGCCAAATTGGTTCTTGCCTCGTTAATAACCCAAATTGCCATTCAGGGCTATAGTAAGGATACTTTCTGAAAAAAAGTCGGGACAGGCGCCGCTGAGGGTTCTTCTCTTACTTCTGAACTTCCCTTTGTATTATTTTATAATCAAACATATAGATATGCTGTAGAAAAGATCTTTATTGGCGGTTTCAAAATGAAAAAGATATCAAATAGCTTTGTATCGAAATTTCCACTAGAACCTATAGCTTTAGAAATACATTTTCTTACGAGTATAGTCTATAATGATCACCTCTTTAGACAATTGGGATAGGCTAAGGATACCATCTAGCTGAGTATCCAAAATTTCATTTACATCAACAAAATCTTTGGGTAGATAGTGGTGATTCGCAAATGTAGCTTTATTTATATTGAATTGTTGAATATTTACTTTCTGTAGTTTTGCATCAGTATCTGCTAGACACTTCATACTTGATGTACTATTGATACTTTTCACATTTTGGAGACCCTGTAAAATTTCAGTGTCTATGAAATGGATAGAAGAGCCTGTATCTAGGGCAAATTTATAAGTATTATTTTCAATCTCAATGCTAGCAACTGGTACGTCATGCACCACAGATATAGCAACCTGATTTGTGAATTTCTTTCTTTCTGCTTTTGTCAATTTATCTGAAAGTGTGATGAGCGCATTCTCGAAATCAATAGTCAATACTCTCGGCAAAAACAAATGACCGCCGATGATGCCATTCAATTCAATACCAAGATGTGCTTCAATAGGATCCAAGCTGATGATTTGTGCTTCAAGATTTTCTTGATAGAAAGTTCCTATCTTCAATTCCTTTAGCTTTTGAATCGAAATGCTAGAAGTGCCTCCTAAAGTCACAATACTTTCTTTATTGCCCTCCTCTACCACTCCATCCAAGAATACACCATTGGATCCCGTATCTAGCAAGAAAGAACCTCTGACGCCATCTACCTCTGCTTGAATGATGGTCAAACCATTAATCACCTCAAAGGGTATACTGATGCGACTGTTGTCTTCAGCAAATGCATTGAAGGATAGCCCTGAAACAGAGGCTATAAGGAAGCAAAATCTAAGTACGATGGTTTTTGATGACATAATACAATGTTAAGTCTCTTCTCAAAGACACTTAAAGCTATATATAATATCGATCTAAAGCAACATTTGGTTTACATTTATTTAACATTGGGGTAACATAGGTGTTGTAAAATATTGACAATCAATAAGTCTATGTTAACTAAGTGTATATTTTCGTCAGAAACAGAGCTTATTTGGTAAGAGAGAATGGGATCTGAAACGATAAACCATGGACAAAGGGTAGGAAGGGAGCCGAAAGTGGAGGGCTTGAAGCAAGGCTTTGGCTGTCTCGATATTTTTCTTATCGAGACGGAAGTGAAACGGACCCCTGGATGACCTGGTCCCGACCTTTACTGTCGGGATGGCCCCCGCAAAAAATACATGTAAAGGGAGCTACTTCAATTTGTACGGCATACCCAGTTTAATAGTGGGAATAAAAAAGGCCCTAATACTTTGACAATATTAGAGCCTCAACATAAAAAATGATTAATTAAATCTTATTGTATAATATCTACGGTTTAGTCTTTTGAAAACTTATACCCAATGCTCAAGCTGTAGTTGATACCTGGACTAAAAGACTGTATTGGAAATTCTTGGCCTTTGAAGGTAGCTACCTGTGCGAAATCTGCATTTAATAAATTTGATGCACCTGCTGTAAGTGTGAAGAAATCGTTTAACTTTTGAGAAATTCTAAAGTTAAGTAGTGGACGTGACTTGGTGAAGTAGTTAGGTGTAGCTCCACGGGTCACTACAGATATTGCGTCTCCGATCACATTGAAAGATAGGCTCGCCTTTGTGCCTTGCTGAGATCTGTAAGAAAGCATCGTATTGAATACGTATGGGGCTTGCCCAAACATCTCTCTTGTACTTGGTGCATCTGGTTGTGATACTCTGATTTGTGCCAATTCTTCCTCATCAATATCCGTTTCAGAATAAATATAAGTTAGATTTGTAGTCCAATCAAAGCCTTTCAAAAATGAAGCTACAGATTCCAATTTCTTACGAAACTCTAATTCTAGACCTATCAATCTCGCCTGATCTACGTTTCTGTAAGTAAGCTCAGTATTTTGTGCTTCAGGATTGAAAGTACGTTCAATCGGATTATTAAAATTTTTCGCAAAAGCTCCTGCGGAAATACTTTCTCCTGAGTTAGGAAATAGTTCCCATCGCAAATCAAGATTGTCAATAGTTGTTCTTTGCAAATCCGGATTTCCGACAAATACGAAACCACCATCTAGTGCAAAAGAAGCAAACGGAGCCAATTCTCTGAAAGTAGGTCTTGCTACTGTACGCGAATAAGAAAGTCTAATCTTTTGATTCTCATTGACCGCGTAGTTCATGGTAGCTGATGGCAAAACGTCAGTATTATTTAACAAGTTTTCGTCACCATCTAGATTAGGATATGTATCCAAAGTAGAGCCAGTGTCAAATGTTTCTAAACCTACAAATGTACG
>CAKZVJ010000251.1 GCA_937923345.1 uncultured Saprospiraceae bacterium | reverse complement strand
AGGATAGACAATGGGAAATCAATGTACAATTCAAAATCATTGTACAATGATTAATCTTTCAATATGCAAAGAGCAATTTGACGTGGAGGTACTTCCGTAACCTTTAATCCAGCGCTTGCTTGTACAGGATAAAGTCGAAATTGATCCTACTGCAGAAATGGATTTTTGGCTCGCTCGTCGCCTACGGTGGTCATGGGGCCGTGTCCAGAGTATACTCTTGTCTCATCAGGTAGCGTCAAGAAAGTGTCCTTGATGCTTTGGATGAGGGTGTCAAAGTTGCCACCGGGTAAATCTGTGCGGCCGATGCTGCCTTGAAAGAGGACATCTCCGCCGATGATGTAGCCTTCCTTCTCATTGTAAAAGGAGACGCTAGCTGGGGAATGACCCGGTGTAAAATGGATGCTCAGGTTCGTATCGCCAAACGATATGGTGTCGCCCGGCTTTAGGAACTTGCTGGGCGCCGGGGATGGATTTGGGTAGGGTATACCGTACATATTGCAGACCTGAGGGGTAGACTCCAACACTGGGATTTCTCCCTCGTGAATCTCTAAATCGAGCTGGTAGGTGTCCGCGACATACTTGTTGCCAAAGACATGGTCAAGGTGGCAGTGCGTGTTGAGTAGGCGCACGGGGGTCAAACCGTTGGACTGGATATAGTCGCTAAGCGTCTTGTCCTCTGAGGCCGAATTGTTGCCCGGATCTATAATGATACACTCCTTGCTCTCGTCCTGAATGAGGTAGGTATTCTCTGAGAAATCATTGAAGGTGAAAACGACAACATGAGACATAAATTTTACGTTTTTATAGTGATGTTAGGAGCTGCAATGTAACCTAACATCGTGTTTACATGGAAAATGGCTGATTTGTAGCTCAATCTAAACATGGCAACAAAGCGGAAATGTATGAATTATTTACCAATCCACTTATTACAGGTATTGATATTTATAGAATTCAGTTATTTTTGATCAAAATAGGCACAGAGACTGTGCTTTAGCTTAAAAACCATATGATGGCATTCAAACGAAAATTTTCTACCCTACTTTTTTTCCTTCTATCGATTGGATGGCTTACCGCTCAAAACAATACTGTAGAATTTGGTAAAAATAGAGTCCAGCATCATGATGATTTTGATCAATGGCTACAATACGAAACGGCCAACTTTGTTACCTACTGGTATGGTAAATCTCAGAATGTAGGCCAAGCGGCTGTGCAGTTGGCAGAACTAGATCATGATGAAATACAAGGAATACTCGAGCATAGAATAAACGACAAGATAGAACTGATCGTGTACGGAGACATCACAGATCTCAAACAGTCAAATATCGGGTCTGAGGAGGCCTTCATCAATAATGCTGGGCAAACCAAAATAGTAGGGAATAAAGTTTTTATCTATTTCAATGGGGATCACAATCATCTGCGCAAGCAAATCAGAGAAGGTATCGCATCTGTGTATCTGAATGCAATGTTGTTTGGGTCTAATATCCAAGAGATAGTCCAGAACGCGGTGATGCTCAATCTACCAGAATGGTTCAAAGATGGACTTGTCGCCTATATCGGTGAGTCATGGAATACGGATCTTGATAATGCCCTCAAGGATATCTTGCTGAGAGAAGACTTTGAAGGCTTTAAACGAGAGGTGGAGGATAATCCATATCTATTGGGGCAATCTCTTTGGTTTTATATGAGTGAAAATTATGGAAAGTCTACTGTTTCCAATTTACTTTATCTGACCAGAATCAACCGCTCTGTAGAAAGTGGTTTTCTATACGTTTTAGGCAACTCGTTTGATCGGACACTCAAAGAGTGGGAGAGTTTTTTCAGAAGTCGCTACGCACGTGATGAAGAAAATCGTATCAGCGATCTAGGTAAAGAGCTAATCATCAAAAACAAACGCAATACGCCCATCAGCAATGTCAAGATGAGTCCCAACGGGCAACACGTAGCCTATGTACAAAATGAAATTGGAAAAATAAAAGTATACATCTATGACTTATTAGCGGATACAAAAGAGCTAGTTTTTAAAACTGGTTTTAGAAACGCGTTTCAAGCTACGGATTATAACTATCCGCTCTTGGCATGGAAGCCCAATGGAACCGAACTGTCTATCTTATATGAAAAACGAGATGTAGCCTACTTCCATACCATAGACATTAACTCTAAACTGAATACAACGGAACCCTTGGATCCGCAGTATATGCGTGTCTTGGGCATGGACTATTTTAGCAATACCGACTTGGTATTCTCCGCTATCGTGGGTGGATATTCAGATTTGTTTATCTATCAAACTTTGACGCGCCAGACACAGCGTATCACCCAAGACTTTTATGATGACCTAGATGTACATGTGGTCAACACCAATAATCAATTGGGTGTGTTGTTTGTATCTAATCGAACCGATGTGTTGATCAAGCCTCAAAAATTAGATACTATACTACCAGTAACCAATATGGATATTTTCTACTACGATCTAGAAAATAGGAATAGTGAACTTATACAAGTAACCAATACGCCCATGGCGAATGAGAGACAACCTGTAGGGATAGACTCCACCTACTTTTCGTACTTGAGTAATGAGTCGGGAATCACCAGTAGATACTCTGGCAAATTTGAGGATTATATCGCGTACTACAATCAACGCATCACGTTCACAGATGATACAGAAATTGTCATACCTCAAGATTCCATTTTAGAAAGGTTAGATTCAAGCTTAGTGGCCAATATCAGTATCGAGCCACTCTATAAAAAGAGAGCGGTAAACACTCCCAATACCAACTACCATCGCAGCATCTGGCTCCAAGATATCACCATGGACAAAGCCGTAAGTACTATCACGGTGGATGGAAAATACAAGATGTTCTTACAAGCATACTCTCCTACAGAAGAGAGCAATCCTGACAATACTGTATTCATCAAACAGATCGAACAATTTGGTGGGGTGTCTGGATTTTCTCTTAAAGAGAATATTGCGATTGACAATAATGTCCTGATCAAGGCAGATGATGCACAGGAAGAAGAGGAAGTAGCTCAAGAGGCAGATCCTGACGAAGAAATTGATATTGACAATTATTCTTTCCAAAGTGAATTTGATGAAGAGGAAGAAGTCGCTATTATAGACCAAGATTCAGAGGAAGGAGAAATTGTATTTGAAGACAACGAAAGCCTGTTTGCACAAACAGAAAACAAGAAAGAAAATAAGGTACTCAAATTTAAGTCTGCCAGAATTACTCCTTATCGAGTACGATTTAGAACAGATTTTATTACCACCAACTTAGACAATAGTTTGCTGTTTGATGGACTCAACACGTATTCTGGAGAAGACGACAATATTAGAAATAACACGCCTGTTCCTGGCATACTCCTCAAAACCAACTTTAAGGATCTCTTTGAAGATTACGAACTAGAAGGTGGGGTTAGATTGCCCACATCCTTCAATGGCTCTGAGTTCTTTTTGGTGTTTGATGCAAAGAAAAAGCTGTTGGATAAGAGAATCGCCGCCTATCGCAGAGTGAGAAGACAGGTCGGAAATGCCATCAATACTACGATGAATGCCCCACGACAAGAAGTTGTCACTGCGCTGGGTCAATATGAAGTAAGGTACCCACTAGATATATTTACGAGTATTAGAGGTAGGTTTACCTTGAGAAATGACAGAGTATCTCAACTCGCGACGGATGTCATCTCGCTAAACACACCAAGTGCGAATCAACAGCGAGCAGGTCTTAGATTAGAGTACGTATTTGACAACACCTTAGATGTCTCGATTAATATTAAAAACGGAACTCGTTACAAAATTTTTGGTGAAGTCGTCAGACGCTTCAGCCTTACATTAGATGATGAAGTAGAATTTGATATTGGAAATGGATTTTTGAATGTTGTGGGTATTGATGCGCGTCATTATCAGAGGCTAGATAAACACTCTATACTTGCAATACGATTAGCGGCTACAGCTTCTTTTGGACAGGAGCGAATTTTATTTTTCTTAGGAGGTACAGACAATTGGTTGTTCAACCAGTTTAATGATGATATTCCTATCCCCTTTGATGAATCTTTTGCCTTCCAAACACTGGCAACCAACTTACGTGGATTTAGTCAAAATATCAGAAATGGAAACTCATTCGCATTGGTCAATGCAGAGTTGCGTGTCCCTATCTTCCGCTACCTTTCACGGAGATCCATTCGTAACAATTTTATTAGAAACTTCCAGTTGGTTGCCTTTGGTGATGTGGGAACTGCATGGCATGGATCCAATCCATTCAGCACAGACAACCCACTTAATATCGTAGACTTGAGTGTCCCCGGAAATCCAGTAGAAGTTCAGGTTAACTTTTTTAGAGATCCCATCGTCGCTGGATATGGTCTAGGGGCTAGAGCGGTCTTGTTCGGATATTTCTTACGTCTTGATTATGCAAGAGGAGTAGAGACAGGTCAAGTTCAAGATGGCAGAGTGTACTTATCGCTTGGGCTTGATTTCTGATTCCTTGCGTTTATTCTGTTAAGTAGTAAAACGAGGGAAATAGATTACGTTATCTAGAGATGTTCAGAAGTATTTTAATTCGTTGAGCTTAAACCTTCCACACCCAATAATCTCTAAAGGATTACACCAATTTTAATATTATTACTTTAGGGATGTACAGAAATATCATATTTCATTGAGATAAAAGGTTCTACATCTCTAAATCTCTAAATGATTACCTCATTTTTAATATTATTGCTTTAAAAACAGGGTTATTCTCAGACTCAATTTGTCATGATTTTTAAAAGAAAATCACGCCAAATTTGTTCTTGCCACCCCAAATACCCAGGGTTTCCACCCTGGGCTATAATAAGGTCACCCCCTCTGGGGGGTTCTTCTCTTACTTCTGAATAGCCCTAAATGAATCTTAAAAGAAAGGACATAAAAGGCCACAAATAGTACTGTAAATATCAAATATGATGTCAAATCCTCTCCAAGGATATAAATAAAAATCGTAGCAATAGTACCATAGAATATCAAGGAAAAAAGATAAAGTACGGGTATCCAATAGCTAAATCCAC
>CAKZVJ010000250.1 GCA_937923345.1 uncultured Saprospiraceae bacterium | reverse complement strand
ACTATTCGTGAAGGAAGGAGACGAGAAGGATGAGCCCGTAGGAGCGAATACGAGCGACGACTATCCTGAACAATAGTATGGCAGATGGAGTACAAGCGGATGACCCGCCTGTAGCTAGACCAATGGACGACGACTCGACTGAAGGGCACTGAAAGGTCGAGAAAGGAGGAGATTGGTCTAGCAGCAGGATCGCCCAAATCCTCTTTAGCCCCTGTATTGTACCCTGAAAAGGCTTTATTTGCCAGAGAAGTGGTAAACAATCCCCTTTGTATCCTGTTTTTTATACCAAATCACCTAATTTTAAATAATATGGTAAATTTACGGTCTGAAATGGAGGATAAGAAGCTACATAAGGAATACGATAAGGGTGTCCGCGAGGATGATCCCACGGCGAGTAGTCGAAAGCAAGACCATATAGAGATGGCGTTTCGCTCTCAGGTGGTGAAGGATCTGAAGGATGATCGCTTTTATTATGAGCCGATGTTGGCGTCTCATCCTCAAAATGAGGCTGAGGAGGGATTGACTTTTTTGGGAAAGTCGATGAAAGCGCCATTGTGGGTATCGTCTATGACGGGGGGCACGGAGCTGGCTAATAAGATAAATACGAATCTGGCTAAGATATGTGGAGAGTTTGGTCTAGGGATGGGCTTGGGCTCATGTCGTAAATTGTTGACGGAGGATACCTATCTCAATGACTTCAAGATGCGTCCACACATGGGCTATGAGGTGCCGTTTTTTGCGAATCTGGGGGTGGCTCAAGTGGAGACCTTGCTGGCAGAAAACAAATTGCATCTACTGGATGAGTTGCTAAAAAAGTTAGAAGTAGACGGACTGGTGGTACATGTGAATCCAATGCAAGAATGGTTGCAGCCAGAGGGAGACAGATTTGTACTGAGTCCTTTGGATACGGTAAAGCAATTGCTGGACAAAGTGTCCCATAAGATAATCGTGAAAGAAGTGGGACAAGGCATGGGGCCTGAATCTTTGAAGGAGCTGATGAAGCTGCCGATAGCAGCGATAGAGTTCGGTGCAATGGGCGGAACCAACTTTGCCAAGCTAGAATTGTATCGTGGAGATACGATGCGTCAAGAAATATTTAGTAATTTAGCATTGGTCGGCCATACTGCAGAGGATATGGTGGGCTATATCAATAAATTACACTTTTTACTCGGAGACGATGTGGCGTGTAAGGAGTATATAATCTCTGGTGGTGTGAAGAGTTTTATCGATGGCTACTATCTCATGTCGAAATTGAATGCGACGGGTATCTACGGGCAAGCTTCTGGTTTTTTGAAATATGCTGTAGAAAGCATCGATGAATTGAGGGCCTATACGGAGGCTCAAATACAGGGCTTGGCTTTGGCGAAGGCGTATTTGAAGGTGAAGGAATAAGTTGTTTAATTGTTGATGCGTTTATTTGTTTATAAGAAGAACGAATTTTAATTTAAACAGCAAACAGCTAATTTAAAAAAGTAATTATTACAAAGAGATGAGTGAAAAGACGATATCTGGATTCTCGAAGCTATCTAAGCGAGGTAAAATCAAATGGATAGTAGAGAATTTCTTTAAAGATCCTGATGCGGTGACTAAGGAGCTGGCAAGTTACTGGCATGGCAATGCTGCGCAGCAAAAGGTGCTGGATGGATTTAGTGAAAACACGATCTCAAATTTTCCAATGCCTTATGGTGTAGCGCCCAATATGGTCATCAATGGAAACACCTACTGTGTGCCGATGGTGATCGAAGAGAGTTCTGTAGTGGCGGCCGCGAGTAGTGCGGCAAAATACTGGATGCATCGCGGGGGCTTTACAGCAGAAGTAATATCGACAACGAAGATCGGTCAAGTACATTTTATATGGAATGGAGCCTCTGAAAAAATAAAGACGTTTTTTGATGATGTAAAAGAGGCCTTGCTTGATGATGTGTCTGAATTGACGGCGAGCATGGAAGCGCGTGGGGGAGGGCTGAAGGATATAGAGCTGCTGAATTTTACAGCAGAGCAAGAAGGATACTATCAAATCAAGGCGTACTTTGAGACCTGTGATTCGATGGGGGCTAATTTTATCAATTCTGTATTAGAAGCACTGTCTAAGACCTGGGCTAAAAGAATCAATACACATGATGGCTTTGACGCAGCAGAACAGGAGGTGGAAATCGTGATGTCTATCTTGTCTAATTATACACCGGATTGTATCGTGCGTGCAGCTGTATCTTGTCCCGTATCGGACTTGGATAAGACCTTGACGGATGAAGAAAAGCTTGCTTTAGCAAAACGATTTGAAACTGCGGTCAAAATTGCACACGTAGATTCCTACCGGGCAACTACGCATAATAAAGGAATATATAATGGAGTCGATGCAGTAGTATTGGCAACGGGAAATGACTTTCGCGCTATAGAAGCCTGCGGCCATACTTACGCGAGTCGAACGGGAAAATATAAAAGCCTTAGTCACTGTGAAGTGAAAGACGGGATGTTCCATTTTTGGTTGGAGCTACCGCTAGCTATCGGTACTGTGGGTGGATTGACAAAGTTGCATCCAATGGCGAAGCGTTCCCTGGACATGTTAGGTAATCCCAATGCAGAAGAGCTGATGATGATTATCGCAGCTACTGGCCTAGCACAAAACTTCGCGGCGATAAAATCTCTTGTCACTACGGGTATTCAGAAGGGGCATATGAAAATGCACTTACTCAATATCCTCAGTCATTTAGAAGCTAGCGAGAAGGAAGCAGAATTGACCATCGCGCATTTCAAGGAGCGTGCGATATCTTTCTCTGGGGTCCGTACTTTTTTAGATAATCAACGTGGCAATCCTTCGGTCAAGTCTAGGGTGCAAGTCACAAAGTAAATCACACTTTTGCAAACCCAATCTTCTTTTCATGCACATGGAAAATTGTTGCTAACCGCAGAGTACATAGTACTCGATGGTGCAGCAGCTTTAGCCCTGCCCTGTCGATATGGTCAGCGTATGGAGGTGAAGCAGAGCGTGAGTTTGGGCCGTATAGTAGCCTGCAGGAGTTTGGATGTGGATGGGCAGGAGTGGTTTGCAGGACGATTTGATGTAGAAGCGGGCACTATTTTGTCTACCACAGATGAGGACATTGCGCAGCGCTTTCTATCTATTGTGACCTACCTTTTTTCTCATAAGTTGGAGGCCTTTCCAGCGAATACCCAAATAGAATTTGTGCATCAAATAGATTTTGCTAGAGATTGGGGATTGGGCACCAGTTCTACTCTGATATACAATATGGCTACCTGGGCGGAGGTGGATCCTTATGGATTGGCAGAACATACTTTCGGTGGTTCGGGATATGATATCGCTTGCGCAGGGGCAATTGGCCCTATACGCTATAAGAGGAATAGTGCCTCACCAAGATTTGTAGCGGTAGATTTTAATCCTTCTTTTAAAGAGGATATTTATTTTGTCTACCTCGGTCAAAAACAGAATAGTAGAGAAGGGATAAAAAATTATCGAGCACTTGATAATGACAGTAAGAAACCGCATGCTATTGCAGAAATAGAAGAACTGAATGATAATATTTTACATGCCAAAACACTATTTGAATTTGAAGAGAGTATCCGCGAGCATGAGAGTATTATTGCCAACATCATTGGAATGCCAAAGGTGCAAGATTTGCACTTTTCGGATTTAGATGGAGTCGCTAAGTCACTTGGTGCTTGGGGCGGAGACTTTGTGATGTTGACCTATCAAGGTGGGCATGCTGCGCTCAAAAAATATTGTCAAACAAAGGGTTTTGAAGTTGTTATTCCTTACCAACAAATGATATTATAGATGCCAAAGTGGAACAAAGCCAAAGTAATCAGAATTGAGAATGAGACCGCTATGACAAAGCGGTTTTGGCTGCAAGCAGAGGAGGGAGGTGAAACGGATTTTATCCCTGGACAGTTCATTACTTTAGACTTGCCTATACATGAGACGCGACAAAAGCGATGGCGTTCGTACTCCATTGCTAATGCTCCATCAGATACTGGTATTTTTGAATTGTGTATTGTGAAGTTGGAAGGCGGGTTAGGGACGACCTACTTATTCGATTCTATCGCAGTGGGGAGTGAGATTACCTATAAGAAACCAGCAGGTGTTTTTACTTTAAGAAAACCAATAGAAAGAGATCTAGTGATGGTTTGCACGGGGACTGGGCTAGCACCGTTCCGCTCAATGATTCAAGATATATATGCTAAAAATATTCCGCACCAAAATATTCACCTCATCTTCGGTACCCGCAAGAAGGAGGATATTCTCTATCTCGAAGAGTTTCAAAAATTAGCAGAGCAAGAAGATTCATTTTCTTATTCGGTGGCTTTGTCTCGAGAGGAGACCTTACCTACTACTTCAGCTATTTCGTGGTACGCTGGTTATGTGCATCAGATATATCACGTGCAGTGCCAAGATCTCCGAGAGGACATTCAGTTTCTTATCTGTGGCTGGCAAAATATGGTCGATGAGGCGGAGGCGAATCTTTTACAACAAGGTTTTGAGAGAGGGCAAGTGAAGGTGGAGCTGTATGGGTAGTTAGTTGTCTTTTATCACGCCTCCACAAAACCTTTAGCCAGCCAATTTATTTTTTCTTCTTGTATTTATTGATGGTATATAGAATTCCTACATGAACTTCTGGTTGAAAGAAGGTAGTTGTCCGTTCAAAGTTGTTGTAAGACTCCTGTTGTATGTGAAAGCCATATCTAGCTTCAGTATAGATAGACAGCCTGTTGTTGATATTGTACTTTAAGCCAGCTAGAGCATCGATATTATACGTCTTAAATGTAACTCCACTATCTACAAAGTCGACCCCTATTAGACCTCCTACATAAAAACTAAGTTTTTTTGTGAGCGGAAAGTGCTTCTCGTATCCTACTTCTAAGTTAAAGAATGCTGTCTGGTTTTCTGGTCGATTGCCGATCTCCAAAATATTTCTGGCGCCCGCTGTCTCTATTCGTAGAACCTGATTGCCTGGGAACAATTTTCTGTAAGATAATTTGAGCCCGTCCCTCAGAGGAAATCCTAGCGAAAGTCCTATCTGATGAGGGTGCGGATTGAGTTCTTTGTCATTATTTAAGATGTTTGAATTTATTTGGAGTCCCTGTGCCAATAAAGGACTGCAAAAAATGGAAATAGTGAATACTAAGAATGCGGTTAAATTTTTCATGTTTTATTAGTTTGGTTATCGATATAGTCTAATGTTCATAGGTTGGTTCAAAGGGTTGTATAGAGGAGCATATTTTATGC
>CAKZVJ010000249.1 GCA_937923345.1 uncultured Saprospiraceae bacterium | reverse complement strand
TAGTAATATGTCGCTCCTCTGGAGCTTTGATCTAGTAAATGCAAGATGTAAAATGGTCCATTCAATTTAGGTTTGTTGGAAAATTCCAGCAGTGAGTACAGTGGATAGGTATAGGTATTTGCTAACAGCAAATGGCTAAGGACTAAATGCTTTTTCATTTACCGCTAATAGGCTTTTCACTCCTCATCAACCACTAAAAGCCACCTAGCTATGGAATGCAATATTTCCTGTCGAAAATCCTCGTTATAGTCGCAATTAGCCAACAACACCAAGCCTATATCTTTCTCCGGTATCATCAGAAGGTAGCTCCTATATCCCTTATCTCCACCATAGTGACCTATTGTTTTATGTCCGTCGATCTGACTCAATTGAAACCCTAAACCAATGTATGGGTAGGATTCCAAACTGGGGATTGTCATCGTAGCATATTTATTATCTGGCTCCTTTAACGTTTCGAGAAAGTAAATCATCCATTTACTTAATTCTTTTGCAGAAGCATTTAGGGTACTGCTCGCAGCTTGCTCTCTGGTGTACGGATAGTTTTTTCTGGTGTATATTTTTTTTGTGATTCGATTCTTTGAATGGGGTGAGCTTCTTAGATATTCGCTTATTGCAAAATATCTGAACTCACTTTGGTACATCCCACTTTTCTCCAAAATAGTTTCTTTTACAAAGTCCTCGAAACTGGCTTTAGAGACTTTTTCAATTACAAAGCCTAAAATATTATATCCCAAATTGCTGTAGTGATATTCAACAGAGGGACTTGAGATAAGGCGTAGGTTTAGATTCCGAACATATGCTTCAAGACTATTATTGGCTTGATTGTTTTTCTTCCAATGATAATTATTCATATCTGGCAAACCAGCACTATGATTCAAAAGTTGTTTAATGGTTATCTGTTGTACGCGCTCATCCTTATACTTTAGTTCAGGGAGTAGGTCTACTAGTTTATCCTCCAGGCTCAATTTATTTTGCGCTACTAGCTCCATGATGGCGGTGGCAGTAAATAACTTGCTGATGGAGGCGGTGTGAAAAATTGTGTTTTCGTTGACTGCTTTTTTAGTGTTGATATCTCTTACGCCAAATCCTTTTGCCTGTATGATGAGCCCATCCTTGACTACTCCTATCGCAAGACCAGGGATATTATATTTGTTCATATTGGCCTTTACAATTGAATCTACTCTAACTCTAAATGGCTTTGGTGTTTTCTGGGCGTGGAGATTTTGTACATGCGTTTGCTCCGCACAAGCTTGTAGTAATATTATTACTAAGAACAACTGTATTGCGATTTTCATTCTTTTTAAATCTCTTCTTTTAAATTTATGAGTCCTAAAAAAGTATCCTTTAATTAACAGCCCCAAAAATCTATTTTGCTTTTGTAGCAGTGAGCACCATGGATGGGTTTAGGTATTAGGGTTTCGCTTACAGCTAAGGGCTAATAGCTAACCGCTCTTTAACCGCTTTTTCACAACTTCTTCCAATACACCACCTTGTCATCTCCTTCTTCCCAAAAGTCTCTGATGACCGCCTCTTTGGTGTAGCCTAGGTATTCGTAAAATTTTCGGCTGCTTGCATAAGCTTCAGTACTGGAGGTCTCTACGATGAGAATGCGCTGTCCACTTTCTCGGAGTTCGTTTTCGATGTAGGAAAGCATTTGCTTTCCTGTTCCTTTGCTTTGGATATCGGAACGTACTCCAAGCGCGAGTAAGTTATAAGTACCATCGGTTAGCTGCTCTGGCGCGGCGTAGCCTATCGAGATGGCTTTGTCGTTTTCCACAGCAGTGAACCAGATATCTTGACTCTCTGGGTTATCAAGATAATCAGAGATCATATTGTCTAGCATTTCTGCAGGGAATAATTCTAGTGTGTCTAATACTTCTTTTAGAGCCGGTATATCTTGCTGAATTATTTTTCTTATTTGTGTCATGCGCACAAGGTACGCTAAGCATCCTACTCTTTTAAAAGTAAGACTATTTTTTAGTAAATACTTTACCACTCATCATTATCCAATATATCGCTCTTTATACTTTCTTTCTTAGCTGCTGTTGTACAATGAAATTCAATATCGTTAATTTGGTCGCTTAGAAAACTTCGGAGCTTATTTAGCTCCTTAAATGACAAGGTCTTCCCTAGGTTACTTGTATGCCTTTTTTCAAAAATATTTTTCAAGGTTTTAGTTTCCTCGTTTTGATTATTGGAAATAACAAATTCATTTAAAACTATTTTTGCTCTGTTATCTTTGGCTCTTACAGTTACTGTGTATCTCAGCGTATATTGTCTTTGTTCACTTTCTGGATTGACCGCAGCTTTAACAACATCAAACAAGAAGTGGGCATCAATTTTAAAATAGCCTACCGTTTTCAAAGTACTTTGTATAATGAAATTTTCATTGTCTTCGATAGCAATTTCATCAGAGTGGGCCACAATCCAAGTTTTTAATCCTCGATAGATTGCTTCTTGAGAAATCCCATCTAGGTCTATAATTTCCGAGTGTTCTAAAACATCATGTTTATTGGTATAAAAGAAGTCTCCATTAAACTGGTAATCCGCAACTTTATCCAATGAACAAGATTCTAACTCGATAGGATGCTTACGATGAGTATGATAATATATTTTATTGTCGCTCACTCTCGCAATGTAACAATCAATGGACTGCCCTTCATTAAAAGTGATTTTGTCATACTTAGACTGTGCAATGCTGATTATTGGGACAATGGTAGCGCATAGTATTAGGAAAACTGTTTTCATTTTGTTGGATTTAAACTACAAGTTAGAATTCTACCCCTTAGTATTATGTAAAATACACTATTGGATATTTTCCTAAAAATAATATTGCCTATTCATATGAACAGTTAAGACAAACTTAAAAAGGGAATTTTAGAATATATTTAACATTGTACTTACTTCAAGTTGGGAACACTCTATTCCTCCGCATCCAATCTCCATGGCGGATACAATCTATTCTCGCCGCCGTAAAATAAAATCAATTGGTTGCCGTCGGGGTCTTTTAGGCTAGGGATAGAGCATTAATAAGTGTCCATTTTAGAGGCAGCTATTATTGTTCTAGACAAGGCAAAAAAGTAAGGCATAGCCCTTGCTATGGCGCGCTTTTTTAACGAAGTGTAGGACAATAAGAGCAAGTCTAAATCAGACAATTATTTGTGCTCTATCCCTTTATTTCTCTCCAGAGCCACGTTTGATCTGTGGGCAGTGAGTCAAACACGATTCCATTTTGGAGGAGGTTCTCTACATGTTCGTCTAGATTGTCGCATTCGAAGTAAACGTATACTCCCTCGCCACTAGGTAAGGCATCTACCTTGTGAATGGAAAAAGTAGAACTCCCATCTGGACATTCGAACCTAGCATACTTAGGGGGAGAATGCACAATTAATTTTAACCCTAACTTTATATAGAATGGAATAGCTGCGTCGACATCAATAGATGGGACCGTTATCTGATTTAAATTCATTTGATTTGTTTTTAACAAGGATAGGATAAAATTACATTATAAATAACAAATGAAATTTTCTTATTCCACACCAAGCTTTTGTAACATCTCATTTACTTCTTGTCCATATTCGATTTCGTAACCAAGTGCTTTGGCTTCTTGAAGATTCGAAATCGCCGCTTCATTATTATGCTGGAGCAGATTAATTTTTGCCGCCACTTTAAAGGCATAGCTGTTGTCCGGTTCCAAGGAGATAGATGTTTTAAGTAGTTCGAAGGCTGTATCTGTGTTTCCTAAGTTATACTCTACCCAGGCTAAGTGATGAAGGGTATGTGGATTATCATCATAGTTTAGGGCTTTCTCCAAAAATGTTTTTGCCGTAGCAAAGTCTTTCTGTAATGAATATGTATAGCCGATATCCATATGTAGGAGGGACAATTCAATGTCGTGAAGATTACCTAAGTTTATAGCACTTTCATAGGAGAGAATGGCTTCCTCATAATTTCCCATTCGTTCGTACGCTTTTCCTTTGGAAGATAAGACAGACCATTCAGGTTCAGAAAAAGAGAGAATATGGTCACAGAGTGCTATTACTCCTGCATGATTAAAAGTGCGCTCTTCCGTAAAGATGAGACTATTGAGAACGTCTAAATTCTGTGGAAACTTTTCATTCAAGATATTCAATTCGGCATTGGCCTCTTTATATCTATGCATCTCACACAATAAAAGAGACTTTCTGAATCTAGGATCATAAGCATCTGGAAATTGAGCGATAGCTTCTGAAAAAGTATGCAAAGCGTCTTCTTCTAAATCGCGGCGCTGCTCTGCGGTCCCCTTAAACATAAAGATATCCAGTAAATTTTCTTCGGCTCCACCACGAATTAGCATCTTGGCAGACGCTATCACTTTAGTATAATTCTCCCCCTCAAACTGGTCTACCATTTGGGAATATAAATCGCTCAATGTTTTTTGTTTTCTTTTAGTGTACTAGGCTCATTTACAAAACCCACTCATAACCTACTTTTGCACATAAATCACTAAACATTAGATAGTGCTATTATTATTCGGCAAGCCAATTTTCTTCAACATTTCATTTGCTTCTTGAAGTTTATCTGGAAACAATTCTTTGTCATTAAAAAAATCTAATGTTTTATCAATTACAACTATTGGTTTCTTTTTTGTATCTAAATTCTTTATGTCTAATCCCATAATTATTTCATTTTTATTAAAAACGAATCATATATTTCTCCATTTTTATAAACTTCCCACTCCTTATTTTTCTCTCCAAAGATAACAAAATCACTATTTGATTCATCAAAATATTTGTTTATGCCCATTTGATATAATCTAGTTCTAGATTTTGTGCTCCCTGTAATATAAACAAAAGCACCTGGATGTTTATCAAAAAACGCATACAGGGTTGAAACAACTGTGGTTAAAATTTTCTCACTATCGTTATTATTAGAAATAGCCAAATCATCTAATTCTCCAGTGTCCAAATTTTTATCCCCAAACCCTAAGTTGTAAACTCCTTTGTAATTCGTTTTAGAATATTGTACAATCTTTGGAATCTTACCTTTAGGCCCTACACTTGTAAATTCAAATACTTCGAGCTCTTCACCAGCCCTTAAATCATATCTATTTAAACTCAATTTTTGACATTTTCTATTAAAGATAGATTCTAATCTACGGATTAAAACCCACTCATCACTCTAATTTAATAAACTTCTCCCGATATTGCACCTCCTCGCCTTTCATCAATAGATAATACATGCCTTGTTGAAAAGTAGACATATTTATCCTGTGCGATGCTTCTCCAAACATAGGTGCCTTTTCGGTGTACACCATTTGCCCAGTATTATTATACACGTAGATATCAACCACTTCGTCAAGGACTTCTTCTACACTTATAGTTATTTCATTCACAGTAGGATTAGGATAAATAGACAGCTTACTAGAATTGGACTGATTACTTGTGTTTCCAATCACGAGAAGTCCTACATAAAAGTCATCAATTAGCCAGCCGTCTTGCTGGGTATCTACCGAATCCGTTGTCATGGTAAACCGAACATGTACCGATTCTATATTACTTGGCGGAGTACCTATTGATGTTCCCCAACATATCCCCATCCACGATAGTCCACTTGTCCCCGTCAAACCCGCTACTTGATTATGTAAAGTGTCCCATTGATAGGAGCCCACTATTTCTGGTCTATAGATAGAATCTGTAAATATATTGCTCCATGTTTGTTCTCCATCATAAGATACCTCTATGATTCCGCCATCAACTCTTTCTTCAAAATCTATTTTTTGAAACCACTCCAATTGTATATATGGAAAAAAGTGCATAGCGTGCTCACTCATCTCTACCACAAAAGATGCTTCCGTACTGGTCGGATATGCATTCAGCGTATCGGTTATCAATGCATTGGGCATTGAGCTCGTTTCGTTCAGTATCAGCTTCTGAGGAGCTCCAATTTGCCAGATAGTATCTGCACTGGTAGAGTCGATTAATATTTCGAGGGTCCCTTGGGTATCAAAGTTGTTGAAGAGAGGGCCTTGTGCAAATGTTTGAAGCGCAAGAAAGCATAAGCTTGCGCAGAGGATTGTTAGGTTATTTCTCATGTGTAGGTTTTTAGTTTGTTAAACGGACTAATTTTGAAAGTACAATATCGCCATCTTAGTAAGATAATTACCCAAAATGGTAAGCACTATACTGCAAGCTATTTGTCATTTGCTAATTTTCTTCACGCACCGAACCATAAATTGCCTACGCTTTCTTTTCTTATCGTCTACATGATGCTTGTGCCGGTGCATAGTATAATTCCTTTTTCTCAAATGGACATGAAATCTTTTATCTTCCTGTTGTGAATGATTTATCCAATAAGACATAGTCCCATCTGGCCTAAATTTTCTTCCCTCTACCCAGCCAATATCTCTCAGAGACAAAGGACTTGTACTCGAAAACAAATCTACACTTTCCGAAGTATCTCTAAAAACAAGCGATATTAATTCTTCACGTAGTGTATCTATTTTGTAGGCTACACGAGTATCATGTTGAAAATAACACCCTGTACTTTATCATTGATTGATTTTTTATTTATCGGATTACTGCAATTTGAATTTAATTGGCAGATTATATTCTGTAGCAACGTTGACGCCGCCTTCTTGCGCTGGCGTCCAATTTTGTAAGAGCTTGGCAGCCCTCAAAGATTCCTCTCCACAACCAGCACCTATGTCTCGGACTATTTCAAAATTACTCGCTTTGCCATTCTTATCAATTACGAACCGAATCACACATGTACCTTCTACACCATTCTCTCTTGCAATAGCTGGATACTTGATACTACCATATGTACGGATCGCCATTTTCTTATTCGAACAATCTTCATCTGTCTTCCCTTCTTTAAGTTCGCTAGGAGTACAGGTAGCATACAGTGGTGGCTGTTCCGGTCTCACAAAAGTAAAATTTTGCCAATCCGTTCTCAACTCGCCCTCTTTTTTCATAGTCCATACACCATCCATTTTGACCAGATACTCGCCATCCCGATAGTGGTCCACCTTGTCATATTTTATCTCTAGTAGCACCTCGTCTATTTCGGACACCACTCCATATTTATCTTCCTCCATTACTATATATCCTTCTCCCCACAATGAGATCAAAGTATCATATCGGCAGCGTATCAAGCTTTCCCCAGACGAACGTATCAGCCCCCAGCCTTTTTCATTTTGCACCAGATATCTACCTTGCTCCTCTCGTTTTATTTCATCGTATATATAGCCCGTGATATTTTTGGAGCCATAGAACAGCGCAGCCTTATCCTTCTTCTCTTTTACTTTTAATTTTTGCGCATAGCAAAATTGGAATCCCATCAACAGGGCTAGAAACAGTAAACTCTTTTTCATTTATCAGATCTTTATTCTATCCGTATATTATTCTCACTACTGAAGGTACAAAATTCTAGACAATACTTTTTAGCTTAGTACTATGGGCATGACCCTGACACTCCGCTGAAAAAGCTTCGGTCAGGGTCGCGCTCTTTCGGGGTACGCCGTTTGGCTCCCGTCCTGCGGACTGTGAGCTTGTCTCGTCCTCCGCTACGCTTCATCCAAGACAAGCCCACACCCTGTCGATCCCTCATGCAAAAATAATACAATCAGATTGTAGCCTACTTAATTGGGGATATTCAGAAGTTAGAAAAGAACCCCCAGAGGGGGTGAGCTTATTAAAGCCCAGGGTGACAACCCTGGGTATTAGCGTATCAGGAACCAATTTGGCGTGATTTTCTTTTAAAAATCATGACAAATTGAGTTTGAGAATCACCTCGTTTTTAAAGCAATAGTATTAAAAATGGTGCGATCATTTAGAGATCATAAGATGTAGAATGTTTTATCTCAATGAAAAATTATATTTCTGAACATCCTACTTATTGGTCCTACGTATATAACATCACTAAACCTTCTTCCCCTTTC
>CAKZVJ010000248.1 GCA_937923345.1 uncultured Saprospiraceae bacterium | reverse complement strand
GGTATGGGCGTGTCATCCGTTTCTACTCGGCTCACATAAGGATATTCATGATATGCTCTACTAGTATTCGCTCAACCGCTCATCCGTCGTATAGCATTCATTCATTATCCTTCTGCTTCGCCTCGTACCACTTCTACCACTAGCTCATTTTGTTTATTTTATTAGAAAGTTTTAAGTTAGTCTATGGAAAGTTTTTGTCATGCGTATGCCAATATTTATGTTCGATTAAGTAGACTTGATTTTTAATACCCTACATTCAACTTTTTCTAAGGCAAATAGTATAACAATACATGTCAAAATACCGGGTATACGTCATAGAACTCAACAGAAAAGTCTTTAATGACAATGCGCGTTTTCGAAAGGCAAATCCGCAATTCAATCCTGTACTAGATTGTCTATATGTAGGAATGACCAGCAAGTCTCCCCAAGAAAGATTTGACCAACATATATCTGGACATATCAACGAGCGAGGACACAAACTAGCTTCAAAGATAGTCCAGCGGTACGGAAAATTTTTGAGGCCCAGCCTATACCGACACATCGACCCAGTCAATACTAAAACGGATGCGCTGGCACTAGAAAAGAAACTTACCTTGGAGCTTAGGAGGCAACGCTATGCGGTTTGGTCGAATTGAGTAAAGCTTAATTTAATTTGTGGATAAACCTAAACTCCGCATAGAATCAAGATCTAATAAACCTACGGGTAAGTTGCGATTAGTTTGATAATCTTTGAGCCCTGCAAGAGTATCATCTGACAATTGTCCATCAATTTCACCGTTATAAGACCCCGCTTCTTGCAATGCAATTTGTAAACCCTGAACAAATTTTGGTGTCAGCTTATTTTTACATACTACACTTAACCATATTTGCTGACCTCCCTTCTCCATTAATTTTTTTGATTCTATAGTCTCTACTTGAAAGTCCTTGACTTGTGTAGTGTCAATTACTATATTTAGCTTTTTTGTTACTTCTGGAATTTCTTCGTAGCAAGCGACATAACAATCATGTGGATTGATAGAAACACAGTCAGGGTGCTTTTTCTTTTTTACCCATTTAGAGGACTTTGGAGATACGACTATTGTCTTGGATTCAATGTACTTGTTTTCCATCAATTCATTTCCAGTATAAACTGCGTACTCCATTTTTGTTACTATGTATTTGTCTTCGGTGACATATTTAGTATAGCACTCTCCATGTTTAGAGGTAGGCGGAAGGGTTATATCATTAGAAAGTAAGTTAGGTTGGGCAGTACGATAAGCACTTGTGCTACTACAGGAAAACTGTACAAGACAATAGAAGACAGTAACTAATACAAGGAGTAGATTTTTGAAATACATGTTTTTTGTTTTGTGGTTTTGCATTTTGCCTTGAATTACAATGAATGAGCATTTTAAAAACTAATACCCAATGCATCTAAAGTCTCCAAATCCAATTGACCGACGGGAAGAGAATTGGCGCGCTGAAATTCAGTCAGGGCTGCTTTAGTTCTACTATCCATGGTAGAGGTCACTTCAGCAGAATAAAAATTTTCAGCCTTCAAAGAAGTTTGGAGCTTAGTGATAAAGTCTTTGGTGATTTGATTTTCACAAAGCGTTTCTTTCCACTCTGTATATCCTCCTTTGGAAACAAGACTTTCTTGCTTGATGTCCATCATTTCAAAATTAGGAGATTGTGTTGTGTCCAATAAAACCTTGTACGTTTCTACCTTAGCCGGGACATCTACCATGCACCAAACAAGGCAATCATTGGGATCACTAGATAAGCAATCTCTGGAAGATGGTTTCTTTTCCCATTTTTTTGCGGCAGGACTGATGGTGATTTCTCTGGTCTCGATGCTTACCTCTTCTGCTGTTTCATCTCCTGTGAATACGGCTATTTGTTGAGAAGTTGTATTCACCTGATCAGGCATCAAACACTTTGCATAACAAGATCCTGGTTTTGGATTATCTGGGCCGATGCTAGCTCTGCGATCTGTAGAGATGGCTCGGCTACTGGTGGGGCTAAGCGTACATTGGCAGAGAAGGCCTCCCGCTAGAAAAAGAGAAAAGAGAAACTTAGTTTTCATACTATTTCGTTTTTGTGTGGATTAACTGAATTGAGCTATTATACCCTTGTCTATAATTTTTGCCTTATAAATATAACAAAAAGACTGCAAAAATTTGATATTCAACTTGTTAAAGTAGTTTATAAATTTATTATTTTTTTGTGTGAGGGATAGGAATGAGTGGGCGTCAGGTGGCATTGTGCGTAGGCTAGCCCAAGTCCGGAGGACCGTAGCGAAGTGGAGTCATGGATAGCGCGACCCAGACCGAGAGATACTGACGCTCTTAAGCGGAAAGAATCACTCGGTCTGTGGGCACACCCAAAGCCTCTAGACACTACATAGATTTAGAAGGATAAATCACACAATTGAAGGGGTAAATACCTATTTTTGCAGCCAAATCATCTAAAATAACATGGCAGGTAACCTGATAGAAGAGATAAAAAGGCGACGAACTTTCGGAATCGTCAGTCACCCGGATGCGGGAAAGACGACGCTGACAGAGAAGCTGCTGCTGTTTGGTGGAGCCATCCAAGTGGCCGGTGCCGTGAAGTCAAATAAAATCAAGAAGTCAGCGACCTCAGATTTTATGGAGATTGAGAAGCAGAGAGGGATCTCAGTGGCCACCTCGGTGATGGGTTTTGAATACAAAGATTTAAAGATAAATATTCTCGATACGCCTGGTCACAAGGATTTCGCAGAGGATACATTTAGAACTTTGACGGCGGTGGATAGTGTGATCGTAGTCATCGATGTCGCGAAAGGAGTGGAGGAGCAGACGGAGAAATTGGTGAAGGTTTGTCGGATGCGCAATACGCCGATTATCGTATTTATCAATAAGCTCGATAGAGAGGGGAAAGATGGTGAGGAGTTGCTGGATGAAATAGAATCTAAACTGGGCCTAAAGGTATGCCCATTGTCTTGGCCGATCGGGATGGGGAAGCGCTTCAAGGGAGTATATAGTATGTACGAAAAGAAGCTGGTCCTTTTTCAACCGCATGGAAAGCAAGACGATGAGACGGTAGAGTTTACAGATTTGATGGACCCAGCTTTGGAAGAATTTGTCGGCGAAGAGGCGGCGAACACCCTGCGCGAAGAGGAAGAAGTAATCTCTGCGGTATATCCAGCCTTTGATAAAGAAGCCTATACTAAAGGTGAACTCTCGCCGGTGTTTTTTGGTTCGGCAGTGAATAATTTTGGAGTGCGAGAATTGTTGGATTGTTTTGTGGATATTGCTCCCTTTCCATTGCCTCGTCCTACGGAGGAACGCATGGTAGATCCGCTAGAGGATAAGTTCTCTGGATTCGTATTCAAAATACACGCGAATATAGATCCGAGGCATAGAGATAGAATTGCGTTCATGCGCATCTGCTCAGGGATGTTTGAGCGTAACACCAACTACCACCACGTCCGTCAGCAAAAGAAAATGAAGTTTTCGAATCCGACCACCTTTATGGCGGCGAAGAAGGAGGTGATAGATGCGGCTTATCCAGGCGATGTGGTTGGTCTATATGACTCTGGCAATTTTAAGATCGGTGATAGCCTGACGGAAGGAGAATCGCTTCATTTTAAAGGCTTGCCTAGCTTCTCTCCGGAGATGTTTAGATACGTTGTCAATAAAGATCCCCTCAAGACGAAACAGTTGAACAAAGGATTGGTACAATTAATGGACGAGGGTGTGGCGCAGTTGTTCACCCGCCAGTCTACCAATCAGAAGATAGTTGGTGTAGTGGGGGCTCTCCAGTTTGATGTGATCCAATATCGTCTCAAGCATGAATATGGAGCGAGCGTTGCCTACGAGCCAGTCAACTTGCATAAAGCTTGTTGGGTGTCCAGTGAAAATGATAGCGCCATGTCCGAATTTGAAACAAAGCGAAAGCGAGATTTAGCTACAGATACAAAAGGCAATTTGGTATATTTGGCGGAATCTAGTTGGGCCTTAAAGTTGGCTCAAGAGAATCATCCCGAGGTAGCGTTTCATTTTACAAGCGAGGTTTAGCTGTTAGCCGTTAGCCGTTAGCTTTTAGCTCTTAGCTATGTATAGCAATTTAAGTGTTGCAGGAATTAAGGGAATGAGCAAAATAAATACCAAAAAAAAGTATAAAAATATTAAAATGGTAACAAGGAATTTAATTTACCTAGAAACCTAGAAACCTAGACACTAATTCCTAAGACCTAAAACCTAATACCTAAAGAAAAATGTCTCAACAAAACGAGCAATTTAAAAAACTAGTGTCACACTGTAAGGAGTATGGATTCATCTACCAATCCTCAGAAATATATGATGGCTTGGCTGCGGTGTATGATTATGGTCCTTATGGAGTAGAATTGAAAAATAACATCAAGCAGTATTGGTGGATGGCGATGACGCAGATGCACGAAAATATTGTGGGGATTGACTCTGCTATCTTTATGAGTCCTAAGGTATGGAAAGCCTCTGGACACGTAGATGCATTTAGTGATCCAATGTTGGATAACAAGGATAGTAACAAAAGATATCGTGCCGATCAATTGATAGAGGAGTACTGCGAGAAGATAGAGAATAAGATAAAAAAGGACGTTACTAAGGCGGCAAAGAAATTTGGAGATTCTTTTGATGAAGCGCAATTTAGAAGCACTAACCAAAGAATTCTAGATCGACAAGCTAAGATAGATGCTACACTGGGGAGAATGAATGACCTGCTTAAGGCGGAAGATATGGCTGGGCTAAAGGAGATGATAGAGGAGTTGGAGATCACTTGTCCCGTATCTGGATCTAAGAACTGGACGGATATTCGTCAATTCAACTTGATGTTTAACACACAGTTGGGAAATATTGCGGGAGAGGAAAGTAAATTGTACTTGAGACCTGAGACGGCTCAGGGTATTTTTGTAAACTACTTAAATGTGCAAAAGACTTCTCGTCAGAAGTTGCCATTTGGTATCGCTCAGATAGGAAAGGCATTTAGAAATGAAATCGTAGCTAGACAGTTCATCTTCCGGATGCGTGAGTTTGAACAATTGGAGATGCAATTCTTTGTGAAGCCAGGAACGCAGCAAGAATGGTATGCGCACTGGAAGGAAGCGAGACTGAACTGGCACAAGGCGCTCGGTACAGATGCCTCTAAGTTGAGATATCACGATCATGAAAAATTAGCGCATTATGCGGATGCTGCTGTAGATATAGAATTTGAATTCCCATTTGGGTTTAGAGAGTTAGAAGGTATTCACTCTAGAACAGACTTTGATCTAGGAGCACACCAAGAATTGTCAGGAAAGAAGCTACAGTATTTCGATCCAGAGACCAATGAAAGTTACGTACCCTTTGTAGTAGAGACCTCACTAGGTTGCGATAGAATGTTCTTGGCCATGATGGGGAATGCACTGCAAGAAGAAACGGTACCTGATGCGGATGGTAAAGATTCTACGCGGGTCTTATTGAAATTGCCGTATGCGATAGCGCCTACCAAATGCGCAGTTATGCCTTTGTTAAAAAATAAAGAGGAGCTGACAAGTAAGGCAAGAGCAGTATTGAACGAATTGAAATTTGATTTTAATTGTCAGTACGATGAAAAGGATGCTATCGGTAGAAGATATAGAAGACAGGATGCAATAGGAACTCCGTTCTGCGTGACGATTGATTTTGATACGTTGGAGGATAATACCGTTACGATCAGAGATAGAGACACGATGAAGCAGGAAAGGGTAGCAATAAGTGAGGTGGCGGGCATCATTAGTGGCAAGGTCGCGATGAAGAGTTTGTTTAAAGTGGGGGAGACGGTGGCCTAGGTAGCGTCTATCGGAACGATAAAATTAAAAAAGGCTTGGCGCAGATGCGCCAAGCCTTTTTGCATTTTGCGAAGCAAAATGCGTTACATCGCACTAGCGATCAACAAATCTAGATTAGTACAATGAATACCATAGCGCTTCCCTAGATAGGCATTGGTCAAGGTGCCTTTATATATATACACACCATGTCTGAGTCCTTTATGCTGATATAGCAAATCTTCTATACTACCAGAAGTGCCCGCTTGCAACAAAATAGGAGTGAGGATATTACTAACTGCTATGGAAGCAGTACGTGGTACTTGAGAAGCAATGTTTGGAACACAATAATGTATTACGCCATGTTTTTCAAAGGTAGGCTTTTCAATAGTTGTCAATTGCGAAGTTTCGAAACATCCGCCTTGATCGATACTCACGTCTATCAATACGGAACCATCTTTCATCTTAGAAATAATATCCTCAGATACGATTAGTGGTGTTCTACTAGATTCTGAATGAATTGCTCCAATTACAACTTCTGCGCTAATGATTTCCTTTTCCAGCTGCATTGGGTTGAGTGTAGAAGTATTGAGGCGCTGCCCCAAGATATTTTGTAGCCGCATCAGCTTGTACACATTATTATCAAACACTCGGGTATCCGCACCAACACCTAGGCAGGCACGGATGGCAAATTCTGCTACCACGCCAGCACCAAGAATTACTACCTTTACCGGAGGTACTCCTGATACGCCGCCGAGCAAAATTCCTTTTCCGCCTCTAGACTTGCTAAGGAGAGCCGCAGCTGTAGTTACTGCACTAGTCCCGGCTATCTCACTCATTATTCTTACTACAGGATATGAGCCTACTTCGTCTTGAATATATTCCATTGCCAGTGCTATGACTTTTTTCTCTTTGAGCTTATGAATATAATCTGCACTTAGACTTGGTATCTGGATGGGAGAGATAATCGTTTGACCCGTCTGACAAATGTCAATTTCGTCCATTGTTAATGGAGATACTTTCAAAATGATATCAGACTTATAGACTTGTTCCTTGCTATACGCAATATCAGCGCCTACTTCAGAATATTTATTGTCCGCATATGCTGACTTAGTACCGGCACCCGTTTCTATGACTACTCTATGTCCATGAGCTATAAGGCTTGCTACGGAGGCGGGTACGAGAGCTACTCTATTTTCAGAAGGGCTTTCTTCTTTAGGGATACCTATAAAGAGTTGTTTTGACTTTTTTCTCACCTGTAGCATCTCGGTTTGAGTCTGCATTTGACTCTCCGTAAATTCTTTAGGTAATGGAATTCGCTTTTGCTTAGCCATAAACAAGATTTATTTTAAGAACACCATAAATGGCATAAAATCGAAAATGTACTGTCAGTCGCCCCGCTCAATCTGAGCAGACCTTTACAAAAATAGGATTTTTCGACTTGAATCCTCATTGTGTAGAATCTTTATTTTCAATAAATTATCTCCAATAATGGGCTCAATTAAGGCTGGCCATTCTATAAAGCAGTAAGAGTCGTCTGCTAGTAGATCTTCTATTCCTAGACTGAGCGCTTCTTCTATATCATTTAGTCTGTAGAGATCTATATGATTTAGGCTTCTGTGCTCCCCATCGATAGACCAAGTGTACTGATTAATGATAGGGTAGCTAGGTGAGGTGATTTCATCGGGAAGTGCTAGCTGTTTACAGATTTCTTTAATCAGTGTGGTCTTACCAGCGCCTACCTCTCCGTAGAAAAATACTTTTCTCGATTCTGTTAGCATGTCGACTATTTTAATTGCGGCAGCAGGTAAGTCTGAAATAGATGTGATATTTATTGATTCCAAGTGTATATCTTGATTTTGATAGGGTAAAAATAAAAAAGAACGTTGATTTACACCAACGTTCTTTTTTAAGATATTCTAAATATGATTATCGGAATTACTTCCCAACCATAATTTTTTCAGTAGCCACACCTCTCTCGGTAGTCAATCTAAAGAAGTAGAAACCAGTTGGATAGTTGCTTACATTCACAGCTTCCGTTTGGAATCCAGCAGAAAGATTGATTTTACGCTCTTCGATCAACTGACCACTGTAGTTAAACACAGATAACTGTGCATCCTTGGCAGTAATGTTATTGATAGAAAGATTAACCGTTTCTGATGCAGGGTTAGGATAAATGTTAAACCCTAAGCTTGGATTATTTGCATCATCGACTGCAACAATACCCGTTGAGTTAATTTTTATACCACCTTGAGGTAATATTAATTCTATAAAATCATCCTCAGCTGTAGTCAAAGTAGCCGTCGTATTGAATCTTTCGATGTTCAAGTATTCAAAATTGTCTATTGCATATCCAATGCCCTCCGTATTGTCATCAGAACCAAATCTGAATCTTATGAAAATAGTTTGATCTTGGTATTGGCTTAAGTCCACCCAAGTATCAATCCATCCCTCACTAGAGCCTGAGTATGCCTCTAAGAATGGCAAAACGAACGTTCCAAATTGAAGTGCTCGTGGATACGCATTCTTTATGAATTGATCAGCTACAATGTCCTGAAAGATTATTCCATCTGTCGATGCTTGAATTATTACACCATCAGCTCCTGCTTCCGTGTCAAAATTATGAAAGAAACGCAGACCAGGATTATCTCCAGTTACATTAATTTCTTCGAGCAATAATAGATTTTCACGAGACTCCACTCCAATGTCATTGATAAAGAAAGCAGTGTTTCCACTGAATGTTCCCAAGCCTGCATTATCTGCACCAAGATCCCATAAGTTTTCTGTTAGATCAGGGTTTGATGGAGCATCAGATAGAGGAATCCATGATGGCGCGCCAGAATCTAAATTGTCAAAAAAGCGAGTTTCAGATTGAGTGTTAGGATCTGTGGTCAATGTATACCTTAATTCAAAAGCATCTAAAGGTTCCATTGTTCCTAACTCCCAGACGATATTATCGCCGACTACTTCACCTCCATTAGAAATATTAGAAACTGTAGTTCCAGGTGCAATAGATTCCGTCAAAGTTACTTCAGTAGCCGCTTCTCCTTTATCATTTACGATAGTCATAACCAAATCAAAGGACTCTCCTGGATCTACTACATCTGCGAATCTTTCGTCTCCTTCTGCTGCATCAATAGCTTTTGTCAACTTCATCTCTAATACACATTCTCTAGGAGCATTGAAGTCGGCTACCCCATCAGAGGCATCACCATTACTTCCCTGGATAGCATTTTCACCTAGACCTCTACGTGCAAAGGCTTCCCAGATAATACAAGAGTTTACACCATCATATAAAAATTGATCCGCTGCTAATATACCATCTCTACCATCTACAAAGCCAGGACTACAAGCAGTCATTTTCATTCCTTCCATGACCAATCTTACAGCTATATTATTACCTGCCTCACCATGAATCAAGTCAGAAGAAAAACCATACTCGTCTACTAATGCCCAATACATATCCCAAAGCATACTATTCCAGATAGCGCCTAATCCGTGAGGAACAGCAGCAGAAGGTAAATCTTCGAATGTCTCAGGACGGATAGATAAATCTGTAGAATATGGATTACTTCTTATACCATTTCCATTTGGGTTTTCTCTACCTACGTATGTACCAATACCTCTTCTTTCAGATCCATCTTGACCCGGCTTTTGGGATGTCACCAATGTGAAAAAGTCAGACCAACCTTCTCCCATTTGTTCAGTATTAGCAAGGCAACCTGCTTGACTAGGCCCACCTACAAGTCTATTGGAAATACCGTGGCCATATTCGTGCGCTATGATACCATTATCCATATCTCCATCAAAAAAGTCTGCTCCTTCTAGATCTCCTGTCCCGATAGAAACATTTACTTCTCCGCCATTCGCGATTACAGATTTTATTACATTACAATCGGTGACACCCAAAGATATGGTTGGAATTGTTGGGGGAGGAGTACCATCAACTGGTGCAGTCATACCTTGTGCTGGATCTTCAAAATTGCAAATGATTACAGCTACTGCTCCAGCTGCCTGAGCATTAAGGGTCTTAGTTCTGAATAAACATCCTCCTCTATCAATGATGGCCACTTGCCCAGTCAAGTCTAGGTCAGGTCGGACATCAGTACAAACAAATGAAGGATTTGACAAGTCTTCATCGAATGCTAAGGTTAGAGGTGCGTTTTCGACTGGAGCTTCGATTGCTTCAGGTCCAAAATCAGCGACACCTGTTTCATATTTCCCTGCTATGTTTGAAGGTTCTAGTACATCTAAAAATCTTCCTCCTGCTCTATTCCAAACAAACATTTGCATTCTAGGTCCAGCACCATCCGCTGGTGTAGCAAAGTTGGCATTGTTTACGTTCGTATTGTTTATAGGATCAGCGTAGTGCAATTCTCTACCGTCCTGTGCTTCTGCACGTACCCAATCATTTCCTCCTGACTCCGCATTTCCATATTGGTTCTGCTGGAAGTTACCCGCACGCTCATCAAATCCATAAGCATAAGTAAAATCGTGCATATAGTTATTCATAAAGAACAAGTTGGACACTGCAGCTTCTTCAAAATCTTCAGGACCTATGCCTGCCATATCCGACCATGGGAAATCAAAGTTCAACTCTGACCCACCACTGATATCTGACCCAGGATCTGGTGTGTTATTATCATCCACATCTAAGTACGCGTGTACATTGTTTCCTCTAGTGATCTCAAAGTCTGGCTCATTGTCTCCATTATTATCATGCCATCCAAAAGGAGAAGCAGTACGATCAACTGGATCAACAAGAATGTTTCTATCACCATGTACAGGACTTTCAAACGGAGATACAAACCCATCTACTATCTCAGCAAACACATTATATGATCCTCCATTAGCTACAGCATTGATAGATTCTGATGTACCCGTTGTTGTTTTTACTAAGGGTGTATCATGGTTATGATCAGTACATGCAGCACTATGTCCGTTTCCAGTTTCTTTGTGGAACTGGCAGTAGAGTGTGAAGTTGGTCTTATCTAAAATAGCACCATCTACGGCATCTACTCTGATGCTCCAGTAATCCGCATTCTTTGTTGGATCCAAAGTTACATCCCAAGCCAATCTCACCTCATCTCCTACCAATTGATAGATAGGACGAACATTAATATCGACATTAGACAAAGTTCCTCTGTCAAAAGTAGTCACTCCTTCCGCACGATTGATGGGTGTAGCATTAAAGTTAGCAGAAGGTATTTCCAGGTCTTTCAGTACCTGCACTACTGCCTCTGCTTCATTCATACGATTGCTGGTCGTATTTATCTTACTAGCCAATTGTGGAATGAAATTGTGTCTGAGGGCAGTTACCTTACCATCTTGCTTTACGTGAACCGCAGTGATGGCATTATACACTTCTATACCTTCATGTCTTTGTATAAAGTAGTAGTGGTCTACTTCACCAAAGGTACTGTATACATGGTCAGAGATTTTCAGATCTGCTAGATCTGCCTTATCCAATCCCCACTCAGCTTGATTCGCTTCCAAATGCTGAAGCGCAATGTCTAGAGTGGATTGCGCTTGACCAAACAAAGCACCACTCATTAAACTGAGGGTTAATAAAAATAATAAATGTCGATTTTTTCTCATTGAGCAATTTTTTATTGTTTAAAACGTGGAAATAACCACACTTAAATTTAACAAAAAAACATCTTGGATTATGAAAAAGAAGGGATACTTTTTTGCTTTATGTTTACTTAAGGACTAAAAAATGTGAATCTGTTGTAATGAATGCTGTTTTAAGAGCAAAAAAGCCGTTTTTTTCAATAGTTTTGGGCGATGGCAAAGAACAAAAATTTGATATTTGGGCGGCACCCCATTTTAGATACCATTCAGTCTGGGGGGTCTATAGACAAGATATTTCTCCAAAAGAGTATTTCTAAAGACTTCGATGCTGAAATCCGCAAAGCTTGTCGAGAATACGGAATACCTATGCAGTATGTCCCTAAGGAAAAGCTCAATCGCTTGACCAGCAAAAATCACCAAGGAGTAGTCGGATTTTTGAGCATGGTAGAGTACAAGAAGTTAGAAGACTTAATCCCTTTTATCTATGAACAATCGGGAGTTCCCTTATTTCTAATTCTTGATGGCATTACGGACGTTCGCAACTTTGGAGCCATCGCCCGTTCGGCAGAGTTGTGCGGAGTCCAAGCCATCATTATTCCACAAAAGGGTGGGGCAGCCATCAATGAAGATGCACTCAAGACCTCTGCTGGTGCACTCTCGAAAATTGCAGTTTGCAGAGAAACAAGCCTCAAGAAAGCTATCGAAAAGCTCAAGCTTAATGGTATCACCGTGCTCGGCGCCTCGCTCCAAGCTAAGCAAGCATTGTTTAATGTGGATTTTGTAGGGCCAGCCGCTATCGTGATGGGCTCAGAAGGTAGAGGCATTAGTCGAGAGATTGAAAAACTACTGGACAGCACCTTTTTGATACCACAAATAGGCACCACAGATTCATTCAACGTTTCTGTAGCAACTGGCATCTCCCTCTACGAAGTATTGCGACAACGAAGCGCGATATAAATATTTGTCTGCTTTGTGAGTGCGAACACAAATGCAATACATATTTTTTTATCCAAAAACTTAGGTGTTCCTAATAAGCGATTTGCACAATTCAAACGTTAGTCTCTTGAATAACATTATAATAATCTTTGGTTTTGCAAATTGGCGAACCAGATAACAGCGTAAGTTTGCCCATGGAAAATTCAAGATTGAAGAAACACATCATCTCTTATCATCTATTTCGTAACAAAGGCTTCTATTGGTTTGTAGCGGGGTTTCTATTTTTTATCGCAGCGGCTACAGCTTTCAATATCAAATTCAATTTTGCCATACTAGGTATTATTATAGGTACATTGATTTACCTTCCAGAGACGCTTATGTACAAGTTTAAGCACCAAGCATATAAAAAACGCCTTGGTCTATTTTATCCCAAACTGAAGATGCCTGATTTCCTTTATAAGATTTATAGAGTGAGTTACTACCTAGTTATTCCAGCACTAATCACTTTGATCTATCTTTTGATTACCTATCCTGTATTTGATTGGACAGTGATGTGTGTGGCGACGCTTTGCTGGTTGATTTTTTACAGCTACCTTTTGTCGATCATGGTATTTCCTATCGTCGGCAACGTGCTCAAGGTGATCGTCGATGACACCGCCTTGACCGTTTTTTGGGAGGGCGCCTCATCGGATGAGAATATTTTCACCTTCGCATTTGAGACTACCAAGTACAAGTTGCTCAATGATGTATTGTGGATGTCCAGCCCCGACACCTTCAACGGCCGAATGTTTGATTTAAACCTCGCCACCTTCACAAAAGAAGATAAAGAGGCCATCATCCAGCGCATCAAGGATCATAAAAACATCAGAGTGATCAGGGAGGTTCCTCAGTTAAGAGTAGCCTAGTACATATTCAGTATATTTATTTGGCGCCATCCCGATTGAAAATAATCGGGACCGGGCTTTCCACTTTACTACGATTGCTATCAGCTGGTTTATCCAACTGGCTTTTCGGTCTCCAATCGTCCCTCATGGAGCCCACCAAGCCAGGGATGCACACAGCTGCTATCCATCTCCGTGCCCGTTCCTATCCCTTGTCGAAAAAGAGAATTTCTTAAATATTATTTGTTTGTAATATAACGGCGGTCGATGCTTGAACAGATATATTTTATAGGTGGGTAGAAGTTTATTATACATTACACTATTCTACATTGTCGAAAAGAATCATAATACATAGAGGCTTGCTCGACTGCTCTCAGCCGGGGCAAAGCCACTCGACGAACTCTATTTTTTTGAATTTGTATCATTAGTCCATGCGTTCATATGGCGCACTTACAGCGTTTTAGGATTTTACTTTTAGAAGGATCAATGCCACTCTAACCAAGTCCACCAACAAAATAAGGAGACCATCTAGCGATGATCTCCTTTTATTATTTTTGAATAAACAGTAAATCAAATAACTGGACAAGTAATAAATTAATATCTGTAGTACTCTGGCTTGAAAGGTCCCTTTTTCTTCACACCAATGTAATCCGCCTGCTCTTTAGAAAGATCCTCCAGTTCTACACCGATTTTAGCAAGGTGTAACTTGGCTACCTTTTCATCCAGGTGCTTTGGCAACATGTATACCTTGTTGTCGTACTTGTCAGAATTGTTCCAAAGTTCCAATTGCGCTAATACTTGGTTGGTAAATGAATTAGACATTACAAAAGATGGGTGACCAGTAGCACAACCTAAGTTTACTAATCTACCTTCCGCAAGAATCATGATGTTCTTTTCCTTCTTTGTCTTTGGATCCTTCATGGTGTACATATCCACCTGAGGCTTGATTTCTGTCTTGGTAGCATTTTTCTTTTTATTGATCCATGCCATGTCAATCTCGTTATCAAAGTGTCCGATATTGCAAAGAATAGCTTGATCTTTCATCAACTTGAAGTGCTGCTCTGTCACGACGTCTTTATTACCTGTAGCGGTAACTACGATGTTCGCTCTAGGAATAGCATTTTTCATCTTTTTTACTTCGAAGCCATCCATTGCTGCTTGCAATGCACAGATAGGATCTATCTCTGTAACGATTACTCTACATCCTGCACCTCGTAATGAAGCAGCAGACCCTTTTCCTACATCTCCATATCCAGCTACTACAGCTACCTTGCCAGCCATCATCACATCGGTTGCTCTTCTGATCGCATCCACGCACGATTCTTTGCATCCGTATTTGTTGTCAAATTTTGATTTGGTAACAGAGTCATTGATGTTGATCGCAGGAAGTGCAAGTGTACCTTTTCTCATTCTTTCGTACAATCTGTGTACTCCAGTAGTTGTCTCTTCACTCAATCCTTTGATGCCAGCTATTAATTCTGGATTATCATCCAAAACCATATTAGTCAAATCACCACCATCATCAAGAATCATATTTAATGGCTTACCACCTTTGAATCCACGTAGCGTCTGTTCAATACACCAATTAAATTCTTCCTCATTCATACCCTTCCATGCATATACTGGGACGCCTGCCTTTGCGATAGCTGCAGCGGCATGATCCTGAGTAGAAAAAATATTGCATGATGACCAGGTAACTTCTGCACCTAACTCAACTAGCGTTTCGATCAATACAGCAGTCTGAATAGTCATGTGAAGGCAACCAGCGATTCTTGCTCCCTTTAATGGTTTCTTTTTACCGAACTCTTCTCTTAATGACATAAGGCCAGGCATTTCGTGCTCAGCGATTTCGATTTCTTTACGACCCCAAGCTGCGAGGTTGATGTCTTTTACTTTGTACTTGGTCTTAGTACGTGCTTTAGTTGCAGGCATATTGAATTTTTATTTTAATCTACTTTATTAATAAGTTCTACTAAATCGAGCGCAAAGGTACAGTATTATTTAGTATTAGACAACCTGCCCTATAGCGCCTAACCATCTCCTGATCAAGAACTAAGTAACAGTAAATTTTTGCTATTTGTTTATGTCTTTATAAAAGACTAGGCCTGCAAAATGGGGGAGTCTTGTTTTTTGTTGGGTGAGGGATCGCAGCGATATAAGGGGGCTAGTCAGCTGCTGGATCCGCAGCTCAGGTAGCTGAACGAGGTACGAGAGAAGATGCCTGCGCTGCATGGAGTAAGCTGCTGAGTAGTACCCGCATACAAGCGTAGAGCTCGACCTTTGCAGCCGCTTTTTCAGCGGATGCAAAGGGCACCTCCTCATCAACAGTGCAAAATTGCAGAATCTACCTTCTACTATAGTTAGGGGACTCTTTGGTGATGACTACGTCATGCGGGTGACTCTCAATGATGCCTGCTCCAGTGATCTTGACAAATTGGGCATTGTGAATCGCCTTGATATTGGCTGCACCGACGTAGCCCATGCTGGCTCTCAGTCCGCCTATGTACTGTACCATGATTTCTGAAAGATGTCCTTTGTAAGGGACGCGACCTTCTATTCCCTCAGGAACCAGTTTTTTGATATCGTCTTCTACATCTTGGAAGTATCTGTCCTTGGAGCCAATCTGCATAGCTCCGATAGATCCCATACCTCGATAGGTTTTGAATTTTCGTCCTTCGTATATAATAGTCTCTCCAGGTGCTTCCTCGACGCCGGCAAATAAAGACCCTGCCATAATGGTACTAGCTCCAGCAGCCAATGCTTTGCTGATGTCTCCTGTGTAGCGAATCCCTCCATCTCCTATGATGGGCACTCCAGTATGCTTGATGGCGTGTGCGGCGTACATAATCGCAGACAACTGCGGAACGCCTACTCCTGCCACCACTCTGGTAGTACAGATACTACCAGGGCCGACTCCTACTTTTACAGCGTTGACTCCAGCCTCCACAAGGGCAAGTGCTCCAGAGCCGGTGGCTACATTGCCCGCGATAATCTGTAAGTTCGGAAAAGCTGCTCTCACCTTTTTGACGCTTTCTATGACGCCTGCAGAATGTCCATGGGCAGTATCGATGGTAATAACATCTACATCAACAGCAGTGAGCGCACTCACTCTGTCAAGCATATCGTTGGTTACACCTACTGCAGCTCCGACTACGAGTCTGCCAAAATTATCTTTGCATGAATTGGGAAAGTTCTGCACCTTCATGATATCCTTGAAAGTAATCAGTCCTACTAGTACTCCGTCATCATCAATGACGGGTAGCTTTTCTATTTTATTTTTCTGTAAAGTTTGCTTGGCTTGTTCTAGCGTAGTGCCGATCGGAGCGGTTACTAGATTTTTGCTCGTCATCAATTCTACAACGGGCTGTTTGAAGTTGGTCTCAAAACGTAAATCTCTATTGGTCAATATACCGATTAGCTTGTGCGCATTGTCGATAATCGGAATCCCGCCAATCTTATGCTTGTTCATCAGGGCCAGTGCATCGGCTAGGGTAGAATCTACCTTTAGCGTAACTGGGTCGATGATCATACCGCTTTCTGATCTTTTAACCGATCTGACCATTTCGGCTTGGGCTTCAATGGACATGTTTTTGTGGATCATACCTATTCCTCCTTGCCGAGCAATTGCGATGGCCAGATTGTTTTCTGTGACGGTATCCATAGCTGCCGAAACGATCGGTACATTGATACGGATATCAGTAGTCAATTGGGTAGAAATATCGACTTCTCTAGGGAGTACTTCTGAGTGCGCTGGTACTAAAAGCACGTCGTCAAAGGTGAGGGCTTCTTGGATGGTCTTAGAGGTAAGACTGTTCGTAGCAGATAAGTTTTGTAAAGTATTTACGTTTTCCATGCGTAAAATTACTACTTTTTATCTTTATTTGAAAGTGCGGAATATGATTTGATGCTATTTCTGTCTGATTTTATACGAACTGCCTATAACACAAATATTTATGTTGGAACCTAAGGATGATGTTTACTTTATGAAGCAAGCCTATGCGGAGGCTAAAAAGGCTTTTGAGGATGGAGAAGTGCCTGTCGGGGCGGTGGTAGTGTGTCAAAATCAGATCATCGCTAGAGCACATAATCAAACCCAACTACTAGACGATGTGACAGCGCATGCAGAAATGGTAGGTATCACTACGGCAACGTCAAATGTAGGCTATAAATACCTTAATAACTGTACCTTATATGTTACTTTGGAGCCATGTGTGATGTGCGCAGGTGCTTTGTTTTGGGCTAAGCTGGGTAAGCTAGTCTATGGAGCATCGGATGAAAAGCAAGGGTTTAGCAGGTACTCCGATTTGTTGCATCCGAAGACTAAGGTGGTTCAGGGACTTATGGCAGAGGAATCTACTCAATTGCTGCAAGCTTTCTTTCAAGCAAAACGCAAAAAGAGTAGCTAGTTTTTACACTAGCTACTCAATAGTTTCTCAAAGTATATTGAATACTAAACTATATTTTATACTCGAATCCTACCGCTGAGTAGGGTGCATATAAACTAAGATCTATTATCCACCATTCGAGCCTTTCTTACTGGCTACGTTTGGCTTACTTGTAAATTCATCTTCAGCTCTAAAGATATTAAGCTTTTCTTCTTCATCACCCATTTTGAAAGTAACTGAGTATTTACCAGTTTTTTCATCTCTGAGGTTGATTTCAAATTCATTTAGGCCTTCCTCAAGATTTCTAGTGGTGTTGAAGATTACATCACCCTTATACGACTTTAATGTATAAGTCATCTCACCTGCACTAAAAGCATTGATACTTACGTAAAAGTTCTCTTTTACAGCGATGTCACTAAAATCAGCAATCATGAAATTGTTGGTTAATTTCTTTTCTACTCTTACTAGCTGTGTGATACTTTCTGTACCATCTTTGTCTGCTTGACGCAACCTGTAATAAACAGTTTTGTCAGTTACTTGAATATCCATGTACCGATATGTGATTTCTTTGTTAGAAAAACCAGCAGCTTCAATATCTGCAAGATTTTCAAAATCAACACCGTTAATGGATTTTTCTACATAAAAAGCTTTACTATTTATCTCAGAGGATGTGGTCCAAGACAAAAAGTTACCAATTTGAAATTCTTCGGAGTTTACAGTTAATGTCTCCAAGTATTCTACTTTGGCTTGCGTCAAAAAAGGTACGCAGATAAAAAGCCCCAAATATAGCATTCGGGGGAAGGATTTAAATTCTAGATGCTTTGCTATCATTCCTTCCGGGTTTTTAATTGTTATATAATGACTTCAATATGCAGGAGAAAACTAGCTTGTTATTCATGAAAATGCTCTTTTTGTGACGTTAAAATAGAGTTAACCCACGGTTAAACAGTATTAATACAGTGGATTAGGGACGTTTTTGTGTATATATTGTTTTTATAATTAATGTATTCACTTTTTTAAAATTTTAGATATGAAAACGATTCGATTTATCTTCATTTTTGTCTTTGCAGCAATGATGTTCAATTGCAGTCCTAAATTGAGCCCTTTCACTCAAGATTTACAAGAAGAAAACAGCTGGGTAGAAGAAGACCTTAAAAAAATTCAATTTTATGTGTCTAGAGACATAAAACTTCATAGAGACTTCAAATCTGGGGAATCTAAGATTGAAGATGGTAAAGTGAGAATGATCAATGGACGAAAGGTTGAGGAAATAATCATTACTAAAGGGACCCCTGGAGTACTTGTATTAAATCCCAGAAGTGACAGGATGGCGGTGTCATTCGAAGGCGATGATGATAGATTTTTGATGTTTGGCCCTAATCCTAAGTTTGGAGATAAGTATGTGCTACTCGCAAAAGAATGGAAAAAAAACGGCGGCACAATCACTTATAATGGTCGTCCGTACTACACGGATTCGTCTAGTGCTTATTCTGCTTTGATGATAGATCTGAGAAAAATAAGGAAAACTAAGGTGAACAGTAGAATAGCGAAGGGGCGAAAATTGTAATGAAGTAAAAAAGTATTGATGAGTCTACTCCAGAAACTAGCGGAGTGTAAAAAATCGACTATTTTCTGGTTTCGTGAGTTTTCGAAGCGGACTCATTGATAAATGTTTAAGTACAAAATGAGCAAATTTCATTCAGATGATTTGCTCATTTTTTTATCTAATTATCCAATCCATTGACAAAAGGGACAAATTTGAATTTGCCGAATTGTTCTTTATGGAATTTGCCGCCTGCTTTTTTGGTGATGCGCATCATGGTCTGAGACTCATCACCTACTGGAATCACTAATTGGCCACCAATAGCCAATTGGTCTAGCAAGTCCTGAGGTATTTCTTTTGCCGCAGCGGTGACTAAAATTTTGTCAAAAGGGGCAAACTCGGGCAAGCCTTTGTATCCATCTTTATAAAATAAACGGATTCCTTTGAGCCCAATGGCATGCAATAGCTTTTTTGCATTTAAATGAAGCATACGATGTCTTTCGATAGTGTATACTCTGCCCCCCATCAGGCTTAGAATAGCCGCTTGGTATCCTGAACCAGTACCAATCTCGAGTACTTTTTCTCGCTTTTTGACATTCAGTAATTGTGTTTGAAACGCAACCGTATAGGGTTGAGAGATGGTCTGTCCATTTTCTATCGGAAAGGCTTTGTCTTCATATGCCTTTTCTTCAAAGGCTTTTTCCATGAAATAATGTCTCGGTAGGGCATAAAGCGCATGAAGTACATTGATATCGGTGATGCCTTTTGATTTGACGGTAGTCACCAATTTTTTTCTCATTCCTTTATGCCAAAAAAGATCTTTCAAAACAGGTTTTTAAGCGATTTGTTTGGACATTAAAGGTAGTAAATAAATTACATTCTAGATTGCTCAGGTAGCCTTCAAGTGTCTCATATGTAATAAAATAGCTATGTATAGGGTAAATTTTTCTCTTTGAAAATTAAAACCTGTCCGTTAATCTTTACGTATCTTGTGAAAAAGAAATATATAATGGTAACAAAGATAAAATTTGGTACAGATGGCTGGAGAGCCATCATTGCAGATGACTATACAGTCGATAATGTAAGAAGAGTCACGGAAGGCACCGCGCTTTGGATGAAAGAAAAGGGGTATAC
>CAKZVJ010000247.1 GCA_937923345.1 uncultured Saprospiraceae bacterium | reverse complement strand
CCCACAAATAATGCACTGTAAAATGATGCTCCTTATTTTTCAAAAGAACAATCGCTGACGTTTCACCCGCCTCCTCAATTTTGATAAAATAATTTTTATACACAGGATACTGCGTAGAGAAGTGATACCTGGACGTAAACGGATTGTCAGCACTAGACTCAATCACCCAAGGATAATCTACCAACCAGTCTAACTCCGTCTTTCTTATCCTCGAAAAATTTCTCTGATCAATACCTTGAATAAAAGCATCATCCTCATCAGTCAGTTTGTCTACTAAGGTATACTCAACTTGCACCTCACCTTTCTTCTTGCTCAAGCCCACGAAAGTATTAAGAACAGCATCAATAGGCTTTAGCAAAAAAGTAAAATTGGCAAAAACAGGTTTCTTGATAGGCAGCAGCGTAGCCAGCTCAGAAGTGAAATAAAAGCGAAGGCCTTTATTGTTATACATCACGCGGCACCCTTTAATATTAGAATACAAAGACAAAGAAGCCGGTGCCGCATTGACAAAAACAATCTTATTATCCCAATCCTCCAGCGCCAAATGAGTCAACTGCTTGCCATAGCCCTTACCCCGATGATCAGGATGCACCCATAGGCAAGAGTACCAAGCCATCTTCATTTGAGTATCACCACGATACAAAGTACCAGGCAGGATGAGGCGATAAGCCACCAGCACTTCATCTTCAGAAAGAATGCACCATAACACTTTATCTGATACCTCCGCCCTAGGATTATGATGCTGCGCTTGAGCACGTAAGGGACTGATAGGCACTTGTCCATTTCCCTGAAAATATTTTTGCTCCAGCACAGTAGGCAGTTCACCTACCGTATAAGAAATCACCTTCATGAGCGAGTGATTTTATGTTTGCCTATCATCCGACAAAGATAAAAATACAAATATGCATTTTTGATTATTTCCGCCGCGTCTTTGTTGTCCTTCTCCATGGGTATACGTTGATAATGTTGAGTCGCAGAATCAAGCTTTAATCCAGCCGTCCCAAAACTAATATCAAATGTACTACCCAATTTCTGCATATCAGAATCACCTATCCCCGCATCTGTAAATGGAAACGCAAAAGCGCGCAAGTCACCCCCAAATCTAGCGTGTATATTCTGCACACTTTTACCAATATCTGAGGGCATACTTTGCTTGTTGTCTTGTACCAATGGATGGTCAAAACTATGCGCCCCAAATGCTACCCCCTTAGCTTGCATCTCTTTGATTTGAGCCGTGCTGAGATATGGTTTCTCCCTCTCCAAAAATTGCTCAAAGTCAAGACTGATCTCTTGAGCCACCGCATTTATTTGTGGAGTATCAGCATACTTCATGTCTCTAAGCCACTGATAGATGGTATTAGGCGGATTAAGTTTACCCAACTTATTTTTAAGCGTCACATCACGTTTTAGCTTATCAATAATCAAGGCCACCTTATATCGGTAAAACAATCCCTGATTATCTATAAAGTCATTATTAAGATACACAGAAGCATGCACCCCATACTTTTGCAATATCGGTAAGGCGGTATCATAAACAGACCGTAGCCCATCATCAAAAGTAATATGAAAAGAAGGCCGCTCAAAAACGCCCCTACGCTCATAAATCTGTTTCAAATCTACAGACTCATAATACCTCAAAAAAAATTGAATGTCTTGTTCAAAAACAGCAGCACTCCGACTGGGATACAGCGGATCTATAAACGGAATAGCCTTCCCATTATTGACTCCATGATACAGCAGTATGATTAAGTGCTGCCCCGTTTGCGAGATCAACCGCTTCATCGAAAACCGAGTAGAAAAAGATGTCAGCCAATCTGGCGCCATAATATATTTTGATTCCTAGTAGTAGCTTCCCAAAAGGGCACCTCTGTTACCTCAATGGGCAATATATTTTTAGCCCCAGTGGGACAGCATATTTAATTCCCAATTTGACGTGATTTTTCCAAAAAAATCATGACAAATTGCACTCAAAGTAGCCATCAGCGGACCCAATCCAATTTTCTCGAAAAGAGGCACGTGTGTAGTTGTGAAAAGATTCTAGCTCTGGAAGGGTGACATATTCGTAGCTCAGGGTGTAAGCCCTGGGCAAAGATGATATCAATCCCCAATTTGGCGTGATTTTTCCAAGAAAATCATGACAAATTGCATTCAAAGAACAACCCCAATTCTAACCAATCAATCACACCAAACTACCTACCCCTCTAAAAACAACTTCACAACTTCACCGCCACCGTCAAACCATCCCGAATCGGTAAAGTAATATTCTCCACCCGCGCATCATCGCGAACCTTCTTATTAAATGCATCAATAATGCGCGTATCATTATCCATACGACTATCGACCACCTTACCACTCCACAAAACATTATCCGCCAGAATGATACCATTCGGATTGACCCGATCAATGACAAGATCATAATACGCCGCATAATCCCGTTTCCCCGCATCAATAAAAACCATATCAAAAGTAGCATCCAAGGTAGGAATGATATCCAAAGCATCCCCAACGTGCGTAACTATCTTATCCTGCAACTCCGCCTCCGCAATAAACTTCTGAATGATAACCTGTAGCTCGCGATTCGCCTCTATGGTGTGTAGCACACAACCATCCCCCAGGGCTGTACCAATACAAATACTCGAATAACCCGTAAACGTTCCAATCTCCAACACCGTCTTCGGCTTAGACATTCGCACCAACAACTCCAGCAACTTACCCTGATACGAACCAGAAGCCATCTGTGGCGCCAAGGTTTTGAGGTGTGTCTCCCGTTCAAGGCGATGCAGCACCTCACTAGTCGGACTAGTATGCTCCTCACAATACGTATTTATTTTTTTAAGAGAAAAATTCATTCTGTAGTTTTAGTCTTCTGTATACAAAGAGACTTTAAGTCCTGCATATTCCCCGCAAAAACATTCAAGTCCACATCCCCATCAATCCCCTGCATACGCCCACGATTTCCATATTGCCAAAAAGTCCAGGCCTGTCCATTATTGAGCAAAGGAGGTTTGTCATTGTATCGAGCTATCCAAATAGGGTACTCATCAAAGGTATCCGCTATGTACTGCTTATACAATTTTAGATTGGTATAGATAATAGGTTTAGTTTCATAATGATCTTGCATCAAAAATATCAATTCTTTTAGAGACAATTTTATTTGCTCCACATTCAGATTGCCCGTCGCTTCAAAATCAATCACCGGAGGCAAATCCCCAGGCATCAAAAATACCTGATCCGTAAAATTACGAAATTGTATTTGTGCAGATATCGAAGGCCTATAAAAATGATAAGCCCCCCTCCTGATATCCAAATCCCCCAGTGCATCCCAATTCTTATGAAACAAGCTGTCTACATGCTCCTCGCCCTCAGTAGCTTTGACAAAAACAAACTGCACCAGACTATCACTGATTGTGGCCCAATCCACCTCCTGCTGATATCGGGAGATATCTATTCCATTCACAGCATACGCATCCTTCCTCTCTGTGATCCCCTTACAAGAACAACAGATAGAAAACAACACAAGTATCCATATTTTATCTACTACTAATCGCATAGTGCATCACCCGATTTATGGGATTTTCATCCTGAGTATAACGCATAGTTAAAGTATTTGTATCCATTTTTTCAGACAATCTAAATACTTTCCCTAAAGTAGGCGCAATCTACTCAAAACACTATCTTCGGCAAACAAATTTATCCACTTAATATGTCAGGACTCAGAAGCCAATTTTTGCAACACTTAGCCCCCACCAGCCCATTTCCACTCATGCTAGAGATTGTGGATGCAGAGGGTGTTTTCCTTATCGGCCGCGAAGGCAAGCGCTACTTGGATTTTATCGCGGGCATCTCGGTCAGTTCCTTAGGACATTCCTATCCGGCAGTAGTGGAGGCCGTGCAGAAGCAGGCGGCTACATTCATGCATACCATGGTGTATGGCGAGTACGTGCTGTCCCCACAGGTGAGCCTTGCGACGCTACTGACGGAGCAGCTCCCCGAGCACCTCGACTCTGTATATTTGGTCAATAGTGGCACCGAAGCCACAGAGGGCGCAATGAAATTAGCCAAGCGCGTCACTGGACGCCGCGAGATTATCTCTTGCTACAAATCTTATCACGGCAGTTCACAGGGTGCCCTTAGCCTGATGAGCGATGACACCTTCACCGCACCATTTCGCCCCTTGCTCCCCAATGTCAATCACATAGAATACAATTGCGCCCACTGTCTACAGCGCATCACCGAGCAGACAGCCTGCGTGATTGTGGAGCCAGTGCAAGCAGAGTGGGGCGTGCGCCCACCATTTGACGACTACCTCGAGCAACTCAGAGCCCGATGTACAGAGACAGGGGCACTACTTATTTTTGATGAGATACAGACTGGCTACGGCCGCACAGGTTCCCTCTTTGCCTTCCAGAAATACGGTGTCACACCCGACATCTTACTATTGGCCAAAGGCATGGGCGGTGGCATGCCGATCGGAGCATTTGTATCCTCCTCAGCCCGCATGCGCACCTTTACCGAGCATCCGATATTGGGACACATCACCACCTTCGGAGGGCATCCCGTGAGTTGCGCAGCGGCATTAGCAACACTACAGACACTCCTCGCCACAGACTACATCGCACAAGTACAAGCCAAAGAAACCCACATCAAAAAACGCCTCCAGCATCCCCTCATCCAAGACATCCGCTCCTCAGGATTACTCATGGCCGTACAGCTTGACAGCTTCGACACCGTGCAGAATGTCATCCACCATTGCATGGAAGACGGCCTCATCGTAGACTGGTTTCTATTCAACGACAGCTGCATCCGCATCGCACCACCCCTAGTCATCACCCTCTCCGAGATCGACCAAGCCTGCGACATCCTATTATCCGCCCTAGACAAAGTCCAGCAAGCATAAATAAGAAGACCAATTCCCCTTGAGTATATAATGATACTATTTGTTAGGGCGATCCCACACTTTGCCAGCCCTACCTGTCTTCGCGCCAGTGTGGTCGGGCCCCTACGGACTCGCTAGTCAGCTCGGTGCTACGCACTGTCCACTCCGTGTCCATCCTCCATACCCCTATCGCAAAAAAAAATCCGAGGACAAGCAAAAGCAGCTTGGGTGATCCTTGGGTGCCTTGGGTGCCTTGGGTGGTTCAATAAGTACAAGTAGGAAAAGCCTAAGGTGGCTTGTACACTCATGCTTAGCCTAAGGTGACTAAGGTGTTTCCCCTTTGCCCTATCTAAGAATACGCCAGAAAAGCCTAAGGGATAAGAATCCGACAAAACATTTTTTTTCCAAACAAAAAAATATCCCTCAAACCAATAATTTTTCTATCTTAGAACAATAAATTAATTTCTAACTCGGAGTTTTGCCCACCTCAATCGAGCAAAAGCCCACAAAACAAAACCGATGCGAGTATTTTCTTTCTTTCTTTCTTTCTTTCTTTCTTTTGAATACAATCTATGCTCAGACAAGTGAGTTTTGTTCAAGTCAAAAAATGAATAATTACACTGGGGGAACACTTTGTGATTTAACTAAAGTCGTAACTGATTCGATTGACGCTAACCCTGAAGTTGAAAAGTATTGTATTCCTGTTGTAGTACATGTGATTCATGAAAATGGAGCAGAAAACCTCGAAGAGCCAGAAATTAATGGAATTATTCAAGGTTTAAATGACAGATTTTCAGGCAATAATGGCGAATTTTTGGATACTAATATTGAGTTTCTCCTTGCCAAAATTGATGATCAAAATATTTGTTCTAATGGTATAGAAAGCGAGGAGAATCCTTTAACAAATGCGCCTGCCTCACCAAATTCGTTTGACCCTACAATATATCCTGTCAAAGATGTAAGTAGATGGGATCCTAATAAATATTTGAACGTGTGGATTGTTAATAACATCAACATGGAAGGTGGCGGATTTTCTAGTTTTCCCTTTAATCAGCTTTCTGGTAATGAAGGGATAGTAATAACCTATAATTTAAGCCTAAATAGCATAGCACATGAAGTAGGACATTTTCTTGGATTGTTTCATGTTTTTGGTGGAAACTGCGGTGATTGTAGAGATATTTGTGGATTTGACAAAAAGGGCACGGAAGAATTAAACGATTTTGTCGAGGATACAAATCCGGCATTTGATGACCATCAAACTTGTTTTGAAAATGCAGCAAGTGATTCATATTGCGGTCTTAAAGGAGTAGTTATGAATTTACCATATCCTATTGAGAACTTTATGGTAATAGCTAATCATATTGATGGAGCTACCCAGTTTACGGGTGGACAAGCCAAACGCATGTACTACCACCTCAACACCACTTATCTTCGTGGTCTCTGGTACCCAGGCTATATCATCAAGGATGAAAAAATAGTAGACGAACCCACTAAGTTTCACAAAGATGTCAATATCTACGAAGGAGGACGACTAGTTATCAAGAGCGAAGTTGTCATGGCAGAAGGTGC
>CAKZVJ010000246.1 GCA_937923345.1 uncultured Saprospiraceae bacterium | reverse complement strand
AAACTTTCCATCTCTAAACATCTCTAAATGATTTTCCCTTTTTAATAATTTTATCTAAATAACGAGATGATTCTTTGACTCAATTTGTCATGATTTTTAAAAGAAAATCACGCCAAATTGGTTCTTGCCGAACTAATACCCAAGGTTGCCACGCAGGGCTAAAATAAGGTCATCTTCTCCGGGCATTGCTCTCTTACTTTTGAATATCTCTATCTACATTTATTAATAGTCTAGAAAAATCCGCCTCTACTATCGTTCCTATAAAACAAAAAGAGACTACCCTACTAGAGGGTAGTCTTACCAAAGAGACTCACGAAAAGTAAGAACTAAATTCGTTTCTTATATATCTTAGGTTATAATTTTAGTTCATCACCGATCATTGGCCGCCAGCCATGGGAAATTGCGCAAGTCAAATTTCATTCAAAGTGTTTTATCTTGGATAAACCTATCGGATAAGTCAATATCTTTCAATAGTCATTTATCACAAGCGTAAAGTATATCCATCTGACTATGCCTTCCCATGCTGCCGTACCAATTACCGATTGAAAAAGTCTAGTGTTTCATAGCTAGTTCTGTTGGGCCATTGAAAGACGATCTGAAAGGCGTCGCGCGCGTCATCTCATCTTTTCTAAAAGGACCATCCATAACAATTTCGCAATCTAGGACTTCTTGAATTTTGACAATGAGTCCTCTGACGGGGACTGCCTTGTCGTTTTCTACACACTCAATGTTGTAGGTAGAGACTTCAAGGAGGCTAGCCAGCTCAGATTGAGAGTAGCCTTTCTTGAGTCTCGCTTCTGCTATTTGTTTTCCCACAGAAGGTATGTCTGCTTCTAAACCAGGATTGTAAACCCGCTCTTTGTGCATCACAAAGCTTAGTAAAAAGAAGCAAGTAACAGTGATGAATATTAGTCTTTCCATTGTTTTGATATTTTTAATTGTACAGTAGATTCGTTCGTGAAAATTTGGCTAGCCCATAGCGTTTAGTTTAGTCTAGTCTACATTTGGTCAAACCTATGCAGATCGTATAGCTCTATAAGGTCTATCAGCTTTTTGTCGTATTTCTTATCGGTAGCATAACCTGCTTTCTTTAGCCCCTTTGCCCATTTTTTATAGTCCTTGTTATTCTCCTTGAGATGTGCATATCTAGGGCCCATCAAAAATTGACTGTGGTCTCTCCAACTTTCCCAGGCGCTTTGATATTTGCGAAAGAAATCTTTGTGACTATCATCGCTATGGTTGGAGCAGTGCCCTTTTTTGCATGCTCTAGAAAAACACTTCAATCCAAAGTGATTGAAATTTTCGGCAGCCAATCTACTTTTGCCATTATTGGACTCAAGTAGACCTTGGGCCAATTTGATACTCGCCGGGATTCCAAACTTGTGCATCTCCGTCTGAGCTACTTTCGAAAATCTTTTGATGTAGGCTTCCGCAAAGGGATCTAATTTTTTCTTAGGCTTCGCAGCGAGTGGCGCTATTGCCGCTCCCTTAGGCGTGAAGTGGTCGCCACCATCAGCAGCTACTGCATAAGCGGTATGGATAATCTCTGTACTTACCTTTTGCTGAAAGCAAAACAGATAAGCCAGTAAAATAACACAGCCAAAGCGGAAATAGGGTAAGGTGTTAGTTTGCTTCAGAATAGTGATCAAAACCTCAAAACAGGAATTGACCAATCCGAATAGCCCTGCTACCAAATGGTATATCCAGTCAGATAACAACTTCAGTGTAGTAGTCCCTAAGGAAGGTCTTTCAACTCCACTTGCTGATTGATAATTTGTTTGGCTTCCAGCCACCTCTACTTCAATGTTTGGATATCTACTTTGATACCCTGCTGTCGTGTTAAATAAGTGTTTCATAATGCCAAAGTTTAGTGTTTCATAATCATTATAACGCAAATATAAAACAATTTGTTTTATGTGTCAACAGTTAACGCAAATTATTTATAAAATAATTTAATTATATTTTTAATTCCTGAATATCAGCACTATACAGCATTTCGACATAATAAAAATACTCAAATAATGTAACCTTTATGCATACATTTCGTGTGCATCTTACACGACTCTACTCTAAATCGGATGTACCCACGGCATTATTTAAAACAATTTGATTGGTATTAGTTTTGGCTTGATGGGTATCAACCTCAAAAAGCGCTATACGAGTCCACAAGAATTTTTTACTATCCTAGCATCACAACATGATGGAACCAAAGAAAACTCGTAGTAAATATCCCTGGACAAGCGCTGTGCAGTGGTAGCGCCGATAGGCGATAGTCCCCTGCTGAGCATGGTGGGTTGGCTGGAGGACCGACCGAAGAGGGAGCCACGTAACATAGCGACCCTGCGTGCCCGACTTAATCGGGCACGCAGGGATGGCCCCAAATACTCACCTACTCAAAAATAATAGTTGAAAAACCTATTGTACTATAACTTCCTATACATATATAATAAGGCTCATACTTGGCACTCCTTTTGCCTCTATAGAAGTATCCAATAAACTGGTTTCCTAAAGCGCAAAACATCGTGTTGCAAATATCCCGTCTTTACAGAAGAGCGGTAAAGTTTGTTACCAGATTAATAAAAAAGAGAATGTGCTACTGTGCAGTTTCGTTCAATGTCAAACCAGCTTTTAACGGCAAAAGAAAATTTTATTCATAACAAACTAGAGGATACTAAAACACATTCACCCTGTCCCGGAGCTATACTATAGCTTTCGGGATTTTTTATGCCTCGGATACAACTATATATGTCTGATATACATTTATATGTTAGAATGATTCGGTAATTTTAGAGAAAGTTAAATCGCAGCCTTGTAGATCTATGCAAATACTCTATCATAAGAGCAATGTACAGACCGCAAGTGATTTAAGAATATATTGTCGAACTAATTATTGGCATACAACACATCAAAAAAATAGAATAAAATGAGCGCTTCTTCCATCCCAAAGGTAAACTACTCACAAGGTCTGATGACCGTGCTTCCACTTTTTTATGTGGGCTGGGCTGACGGCATCCTGAGTCCAGGTGAATCTCAAAAGATTAGAGAAAAGATTGATAGCTTTGAATTTTTGACTCCTGAGGAGAAGGCTACTGCATTATCTTGGAGTGAACCGACTAATCCACCCCAAGATGAGACCTATCAAGAGTGGCAAAAGATAATCCTGAAGTACTGCAAGGATACGAGCGAAGATGAAAAAAACTCTCTCATTGATCTCGGTTTGACACTGGCTAAGAACTGTGACGACTGTAGTGATCCGACCTATTGGGCTAATGATCAGACCAAGACTGCGCTGCTAGAACTCCAAAACATCATGGGAGTTCACAACGTCGAAATCAACCAGCATCTGTCCAAGCAAGAAGTAGTGTCACCAGCTGCCGACTTTGATGTGGCCCAAATGACGCTGGCCCTTGATAAGGAGTACACTGAGTACAAGGCTAAAATCAAGACCCTTTTGAGCTATCCATCATTCACGCTGCAAAATATCCCAGAGAAAGGTGCCTATCGAGAGCACATCCTGGAGCAGACAAGAGCGCTTGCGGATCAAGGTTTGGGCGCGCTAGCGTTTGCACCCGCGTATGGCGGAGAAGATGACATGGGCAAGTATGCGGCGATGTTTGACGTACTAGGCTATCATGACCTGAGCTTGGCGATAAAGTTTGGTGTACAGTTTGGGCTATTTGGTGGATCGATCAACTGGCTAGGTACCAAATATCATCACGACAAATATTTGAAAGACACGGGCACGCTTGATTTAGCCGGCTGTTTTGCAATGACAGAGACGGGGCATGGCTCCAATGTCCGTGGTCTGCAAACGACCGCCACCTACGATCCTGCAAGCGATGAAATCATCATCCATACCCCGACGGAAGCGGATGGCAAAGAATATATAGGTAACGCGATGCACTCCAAGATGGCCAGTGTGTTTGCGCAGTTGATCGTCAACGGAGAGCGACATGGTGTACATGCCATCCTCGTACCTCTGCGCGATGCGGATCATAAGGAACTGCCTGGTATAAGAATCGCAGACTGTGGCTATAAGATAGGTCTCAACGGCGTCGACAATGGTCGCATCTGGTTTGACCAAGTGCGCGTGCCGCGACTGAATCTACTCAATAGGTTTGGCGACATCGACGAGCATGGAAACTACAGCAGTCCGATTAGCAATCCCATGCGTCGGTTTTTCACTATGCTAGGCACCCTAGTGGGCGGTAGAGTATGTGTACCGCGTGCAGGACTGAGTGCTGCTAAAACGGGATTGGCGATTGCCATAAAGCACAGCCTCAAGCGTCGCCAGTTTGAACAAAAGCCAGGAGAGGCGGAAACGCTACTCCTAGACTACCCTTCTCACCAGAGACGCCTGATGCCATATTTGGCGAAGTCTTATGCCATTAGTTTTGGCCTAGATTATCTGACCGAGCGTTTTGTCAAGCGCAGCGAAAAGGATATCCGTGAGATAGAAAGTCTTGCCGCTGGCATGAAGGCTTATGCGACCTGGTTCACCACAGCCTCCCTGCAAGAATGCAGAGAAGCCTGCGGAGGAAAGGGCTACCTGAGCGAAAATCGCCTTGGCCAACTTAAGGCAGATACAGAAATATTTACCACTTTCGAAGGGGACAATACGGTGCTGATGCAGCTGGTATCCAAAGGCTTATTATCCAATTTTTCAAAAGAGTTTCACGACGATGGTTTCGTAGCCGTGCTGCGTATGCTAGGCAATCAGTTCTCTACCCTGATCATGGAACAGAACCCATACACGAAGCGCAAGTCTAGCAGCGACTATTTATTGAGTGGCCATTTTCAGTTGGCGGCTTTCAAATATCGAGAGCAGAAATTATTGTACACTGTCAGCCAGCGTATGCGCGGCTTGATCAAGAACAAGATGAACTCGACAGATGCGTTTTTACGTTGTCAGACACACCTGCTTTCGTTGGCCAATGCTTTTGTGGAGCGCACGATACTCGAGCAGTTTATCAAGCAAGCCAAGCAAGTCAAAGATCAGAATACCAAGCTGATGCTAAAGCAGCTGACGCAGCTGTACGCACTCCATACGATAGAGTCGCACAAAGACTTCTACCTGGAGACGGAGTATATGAGCCCGACCAAGACGAAGGCCATTCGCCGATTGGTCGACCAGCTGTGCAAGGAGACTAGAAATCATGCGGAGGCGCTCGTAGATGCTTTTGCGATTCCTAAGGAGATTTTGCAGGCACCGATTGCCGTTTGAATGATGAAGGCGAACTAATTATAAATTGTAAATTATAAATTATAAACGCCATGCTAGATGTGTAAAGTAAATGTAAAATGCAAAACGCTAAATGTAAAATGTAAAAGGATGGCAAACCGTGCCTTGCTTGGACAGGTCCAATTGCCATCCTCGAACACGATTGAAAAACGCTAACTCCTAATACCTAATGCCTAATACCTTTTTTATCAGCACCTTTTTTGGGCGTGCCCCCAGCGGCCAAGGCACCATGCCCTACACTGGGGTCAGGCTCTGCAGCACTCCGCGTGCGCTGCGGTCCTAGCGGACTTCCCGAACTCCACTGCGTTACGTTCGGTACTGCTTACGATCCTTCACGCGGAGAAAGTACTCCATTTGAGACAATCTTTACACAGTTAAAATAGAAATCAACTAGAGCTACTTCGTAAATCATCTCTGTTTGCAAGTAACATATGATTACTGATACGCAAAGGTTAATGTGCTGATCTCTTTAAATTTTTCATCGAAATCAAATGTAACAACAAACATTCGACAATATTGATATTTATCACTTTCCATTGAGCTTACTGAATAGCATGACGGATAATTTTTACTGTTCATTCTATAATAGTAATGAATAGATTTTTTCGACCTCCTAGTTTGGGTAGGTTTCCTAAAATGACCTTTAAAGTCTTCCATAGTAATTACACACTGAGCATTATTGATCATGTCTTTTATGTCCAAAAGAGATTGACGATATTCAAAATATTTTGCATCAATTTCTTCAAGAGCAAATAATTCGTCTAGTTCAAAAGTCCATTTTTTTGTGCGCCAATCTTCAGGAGAAGCTATCTTTTCATAATCTAAGCTATAAGTTCCTCCTTCTGCATCTAATAGCAAAGCTGCTCTTGACTCAAGTACCTTATGGATATCAGACTTACAACGCTCCTGAGCTGTGCTTTCACTAGCAGGTTTTAAGACATTGCAGGAATTCAACATTAGCGAGATTACAAAAAACATTACAACATTATATAATTGATTCACTTTCATAACTTAACAACTTTTGCAAAAATAGTATTTAACGAATTACTCAATTCAATGTAATAGACTCCTGTAGGTTTTGGAAGTTCCACATCAATTTTTTGTTCGTTACCAAAAATTTCTACAGAATAAAAAACCCGACCTCTCACATCACTTATTTCCAATACTCCAGCAAATCCATTTTCTATTATAACCGTTGTTGTATTATTTGTAGGATTCTTTCTAGCCCCCTAAATAACTGGAGAGAGATAGCGATTTATAAATTAATCAATATATTGCAGTTATGAGCAAGCATAGAAGGACCTGGAGCCAGCAGGAAAAACTGGCAATAATAAATTATCAGAAGCAAAATGGCACAGCTAAGGCAAGTAGAGAATACGGAGTATCAGGAGTTAGTATTTCAAAATGGATTCGTCTATACGAAGAAAATGGATTAGATGGGTTAAAGTCTAAGAGAAAGTCAAATGAGATTGATATTGAGAAACAAAAATTAGAGCGCGAGAATCGGGAGTTAAAAGCCATAGTTGCAGAGAAGGAGTTGACCATACGTATCCAAAAAGAAATGCTAAAAAAAAGTCATTAAATAAAGAAGATAGAATGTTGATAGCACAGGATTTTATCGGACAAGGTTATGCGGTAAGCAAGGTGTTGAAGGTGTTATCAATTGCATCTTCAAGCTATTACTATATTCCAAAGGATAACCCTAGGCAAAGAGGTAAGCAAAAGAGCACCCATACTAGGACTACTGATGGTAAATATGTAAGTAATAGTGAAGTATTAAAAGATATAGAAAAGCTATTAGGAGTTGAATTTGTAGATTATGGATACCGTAAAGTTACTCATTGGTTAAGGCAGAATAAAAAGTACATTATTAATGAAAAAAAAGTATATAGACTTATGGCTTCCAGTGGCTTACTAAACAAAAAGAAAAAGAACACTAAATCACCACGCCTTTGGGTATCTGAGCTTGTACCTGACCCTAGTACTGATTTTGAATATTTAGAATTTGATATCAAGTATGTTTATATAGCTGGAAAACAACGTAATGCTATGGTGCTGTCGATAATAGATGTTTCTTCAAGATGGCTCTTAGGTCAATACATTGATTGGACTATAAACCAATTCAATGTTAAACAACTTTTTGAAAAAATATTTGAATTCTACGACTTTCCCAAAGTGGTTTATGTAAGAAATGACAATGGTACTCAATTTGTAGCAAATGAAATCAGGAAGTATTTTAATGATAAAAATGT
>CAKZVJ010000245.1 GCA_937923345.1 uncultured Saprospiraceae bacterium | reverse complement strand
AACATAGATGGAAGGTTCACTCTAGATGTACCGGTAGATGTTCAAGAATTAACCATTAGTTACACCGGCTATGAAGATCTTATAGTAGTTATCCCTGAAAGCAATGAAATCATTGCATCCATAAATCAAGGCAATGCCGTGCTTTCAGAAGTGGTAATCACTGATCTTGAATTAGCTAAAAGAGAAAGTAGATCTACTAAAGCCGCGACACCCGTCAATGGCAATGCTACTTTCAAAAAATATATCAAAGAGAACATAAATGTCCCAAGTCAAGCAAGGAACGCTGGTATAAGAGGTAAAGTGATGCTCCTATTTAATGTGGATAGCGCCGGCAATCCTATCGACATAGAAGTCAAAAAATCTCTAGGATATGGCTGCGATGAAGAAGCTATCCGATTGCTAAGTGAGGGCCCTCAGTGGACTCAAGGTACGCTCTCAGAGAAAAATATTATCTCTATAAGGTTCAGGTAGTTGTATAGAAAATAGCCAATGGATAATCCCAACACCACAGCTTATATAAGGAGGTTCAAAAGTAAGAGAAGCCCCTCTAGAGAGCTTGTCGAGTTTTTATTCTAGTGGGCAGACCTTATCAAAGCCAAAGGTAGCGACCCTGGGTATTTACATGGGGATGTTCAGAAATATCATATTTCACTGAGAATAAATTTTTTACATCTTAAAATCTCTGAATGATTAGGCCCATTTTAATACTATTGCTTTAAAAACAGGGTGATTCTTTGACTCAATTTGTCATGATTTTTAAAAGAAAATCACGCCAAATTGGTTCTTGCCTCGTTAATTCCCTGGGTTGCCAACCTGGGCTATAGTATTATCATCCCCCGAAAAAATCGGGGCAAGCTCTGCCGGGGTTCTTCTCTTACTTCTGAATATCCCTACATGGAAAGGACCTTAAATATTGTTTTCCGTCATCAAAGATCAATACATCTATGCTTCTTCTTGAGCTCGCCCCCAATAGTTTTGATTAGGGATTGAAACTGCGGCTTTGTGTATCTCCGTTTTAGTATTTAAAATGTTTGGCCTTACTATGTCCTTTAAAATATGAATGTCATAAATTTCATCTACTGAATTTTGGTAGGTCATATTTCCAACGATGCTACCTGTTGGCAGGTGCACAGCTACGACAGAAGCCTGATTGTTTTTGTTATTAATCGGAATTTGACCAAAAGAGGAAGATTTTTTTCTAATCTTGTTAATTCCAATAAATAAATAATCATCAACGAAATCCATACCTCTGACAAAACCATCCAATTTGGCAACGACATTATAATTTTTCTTTATTGGGTCTATGCAAACGAGTTCTCCCGTGCCTGACAACAATACGTAAAGTTTACCTTCAAATATTCGTGGTGTATGGGGCATTGCTAAACCTTCACAAATTATTTCATTTGTCGTTATATCCACGACAATGCCTGTTTGAGTCATATTTTTTTTCCAAGACTGTCTTGTATTTCCTTTATTGAATGCAGTAACATATTTAGGTTGGCCATCCAGCATCGCCATTCCATTCAAATGACAGAAATCTTCAGAAGCGATACTATCTATCCAATTGGGCATCCAGAAAGGTGTAAAATTGTACTCATTGTCTAGGGTGATTAAACAAGAAAACAGGGTATTTACTGCAAATAACTTTTCCTCTGTACCAAAACTCAAATCATGAATATCTAAAGCCCCCGTGTGATAGGTTAACCTAGGCAAAAACAAGGCATCATATTTTTTAGGAGCTTTTGGATAATGCTCTGCTAATTTGGGTGCGTTAGTAAATACTTGTACTTTATCTCTACAAGCCAATGCTAACTTATTACCCTTTTCATTTTGTGCTATTCCCATAAGTTTATCAAAATGTCTAGGCAGTTGAATTATCTCCTCATCATTCTTGGAGGATATAAATATTAACTTACTTGCTTGATAGGTAGAAATTGCAATGCTACATTCTAATTTATGCAATAGTTCCGTAAAATGAGGCGTACAAATACAAGAAAATGGTGGAAGTACTTTTTTCATATTGATTTCATAAAGAATGGTAACTAACAAATATTAAATACGATTCGAAAAAACTATATTAAGAACTATAGCAATTGTGTATCTACACGGGATTCAAGAAATCGCAAAGATTAATCTCAAGGCTTGGTGAGACTTCTATAGTTTAGAGCAAAATAAAAATGAAAATTTCAAACTAAGCTATATATTTTATTAAACATATTATTGCATTTTTCCTTTTCAACATCCTATCTACCTGTATACCGACTGTCAGTAATATTAATATTTGCTTTGTCTAACTTTATTTAATGGATAGCCATCTGATATAAATTGTCTAATTATGAGTCCGCTCCAAAAACTCACGAAACCGCAAAATATCCTATAATTTGCAATCTGTCAGTTTTCGGAGTAGATTCAATCTTGATTTGTCAAAAACCAAATTAAAAGATAAGCTCTTTTTCAAAGCAGATTATTTTGCTTCCTGTCTAAAATTAACCTTAAAAGCGTTAATAAACATGACCTAACAACTTTTGTAAAGTATATTCCCTTTAACCACTTTGTCAAACCCTAATTGTAAGACAAAGAGAGCTATATCAGAATTAATAACGGGAGCTTATTCTTTTTACTACAACAATTTAGTTATTCCTTGACTACTCTCTTGGTTACAAAACCACCTCCTTCTACATTTAGTTTAATGTAATAAATGCCACTTGCAAAAGCTTTAAGAGATATTTCAGAATCAGTATACACCTCGGCGCTTAGCATTTTTCCAGACATATCAAATACTTCATAACTAGTAAGCGGATAAGCAGATTGAACAGAAACTCTATCTAAGGTTAAGGTAGGGAATACGTTAACATTAGCATCGTTAATCACGTCTGAAGCTGATGTCAAATTGGTCACATTCTCATGGTAAGTGATTACAGGATCAGTTAAATCAATTGCACTAAATGCAATTATATCTAAATCGCCATCATCATCCATATCAGCAGCAGAAATAGAATTGCAGCTACGCTCTGGGATTAGAAGATTGAATGGGTCGACAACAGGCTCCGCAAAATTTGCTGTAAATTGATCTCCAATGTTCTCATAATAACCAACTTCGCTGCTTGCAAGACCATTTACAAATTCCAAATTAGTATATATTACATCCAAATCGCCATCATTATCCCAATCTGCAGTAATTATTTGTTGATAATTTTCTGGAGGCAGTCCAAATGGCGACCTAACTGGCTCTGCAATTGTTGGAATTTCCGAAGTTCCAGTATTTTCATAATAAACAAATTCTTGATACGAACCACATAGGATATCTAAATCTCCATCACTGTCTAAATCAACCGTTGATGTATTTAAATATTGCACTTCATTAATTCCAAATGGGTTCGATATTATTGGAGCGAAATTGGGGCCCTCGGCATTACCTATATTTTCTCTATAAAACAAGCCATAAGTTTGGCTTTCTAAAATATCAAAATCACCATCATTATCTAGGTCAACAAGCTCTATTTCTGCGAAATGGCCGTCATAAGTTATTGACAGACCAAAAGGATCACTTTGAGGTTCAGCGAAAAGAGGCGAACTAGGTGTACCTATATTTTCGTAATAAACATATGATTCATAAAAATTTATGGCCAAGATATCATAATCACCATCGTTGTCTAAATCAACCAGATCATGATTTCCAATAAAAGACGTTTTGGTAATTTCGGTAACTAAACCAAATGGACTCTCTATTGGATCTGCGAATATTTGGGCATTAATTTGTGTATTAACTAGCATACTTAGGCTTACCACACCTACCTTGGACGCATTTAAAGTATTGGTTTTTAATGCTTTGGCAAGCAAACTGGAATGCCTTTTAAGTCGCTTATTCAATCTGATAAAACGCTTTCGGTTTAAACTTCCCGAAGCCAAAAACCCTTGAAACCGGAAATAATTTGATTGAATTTCATTCAATAATGCTGTAAAACTTTGTCTCATAAAATGATTGTCTTTAAAATAAAAATAAAGTAACTATCCAATTTCGAAGTTGTTTAAATTTTCATTCAATTAATGTCACAATTGTCGCACAAAAGTTTCAGAAGCAAAGCACATAAATAATAGAAATAATATTTAAAATTGGCATGTCTATTTTTATCATGAAGCAGTAGCAGAGCAGCACTACATGAAGGAGGTAAAGAAAAGAGCAAAGAAATAGCTCCACATTATACTCAGTAACAAGTCATTGTAATACAACACTACTTAATTGAAGTTGAGAAAGAAGAGAAGGCTCTTCTGCATATTACGAAGTGTGCGCCGTGTAAAACTTCATCTAGGTTGGACCTTGCATAGAATTGGGATATTCAGAAGTTAGAGAACAACCCCCGGAGGGGGTGATCTTATTAAAGCCCAGGGTGGCAACCCTGGGTATTAGCGTAGCAGGAACCAATTTGGCGTGATTTTCTTTTAAAAATCATGACAAATTGAGTCAAAGAATCTCTCCGTTTTTAAAGTAATAATATTAAGATTGGTGTTTTCATTTAGAGATCTTAAGATGCTGAATGTTTAATCTCAACGAAATATGATATTTATGAACATCCCTATGGAGAAATTTAGCATTTAAAACTGTACCCTTCTCACTGTTCATTAAAAATAAAAATAAGGCACTAGCAAAGAAATTAAAACCCAAATCAGTAAGGACAGTAATCCACCCACTTTGACAAAATCTGTGAAATGGTATTTTCCAACTGTATAGACGAGCGTGTTTGTTTGATACCCTATCGGTGATAAAAAACTCATATTTGCTGCCAGCATTATCGTAATCAATAGTGGACGAGGATCAATATTCAAATTCACTGAAATGGACAGTGCAATGGGCACTAGTAAGATCGCCGTGGCATTATTGGAAATAATGGCGCTGAGCAACATTGTAGCACAGCAAAGCGCAGAAACTAATACTCTTGGAGAAACGCTTTCAAATAAATATAAACATGTATCAGCTATCAGTTGACTAGCCCCTGTGTTTTGCATCGCAGTACCCAATGGGATAATACCTGCTAATAAAAAGAACACACTCCAGTCGATTCGTCTATATGCTTTTTGCAAATCTAAACAGCCTGACAAAACCATACACACACATCCTAATAATGCACTTTGCAAGATGGGAACAATATTGCACGCAGATAGTAATACTACCCCAAAAACAATACCTGCTGCGAGGTATCTTTTCTTTGACTTGGCAGCCAGCTCTTCATGTTCTTGGAGCACAATGATGTCAGAACGATTATAGAAATTTCTAAAGTTGGTTCTACTGATTTCCATCAACAGGATATCGCCTGTATCTATTTTTAATGATTCAAAGTCTTCAGTATAGTAGGTAGCACTTTTTTTGATGGCTAGTGGTATGGCATCATACAATCTTTTTATCTCAATCTTGTCGATATACTTACCTACTAGCTTAGAATTTGACTTTATAAATACCTCGCATAGGGTCATGTCTTGATCCCCCATTTGCTCCTCACTGACCGCACTTTTGTAGGGCACTAGTTTTAAGTTTTCAGCTTCTCGAATGCTGGCGAGCTTTTCTACATTACATTTCAGCAGTAGGATATCATTGACTCTAAACTTCCTTAATTCATCAGGAAAAACAAGTTCGTCGCCTCGTTTAATTCTAATAAGATCCACCTCTCCATGATCAAAAAATTCAGTTTCTTTAATCCGCTTACCGATAAGGTCCGATCCTTCAGTAATCACTAAATTTGTAAGGTATTTTTGGACATTATATTCATCATACAAGTTTTGTTCCTTCGACTTACTGGGCAGTAATTTCTTTCCCAATATCAACATATAGAGAACGCCAGCGACAAACAAAATGGCACCTAGGTAGGTAAATTCAAATACATTGAATGGTTGTAAACCAGCGTCTTTCGCCATAGAACTCACTAACAAATTGGTAGAGGTACCGAGTAATGTACAAGAACCACCTAGAATACCCGCAAAAGAGAGCGGCATAAGTAAGCGAGATAAATTCGTCGGCAGCTCATTCGATAGTTTTAGCAATACACGCATGAAAACAATCACAATTGCAGTAGTACTTATAAAAGCTGAGCCTAATCCTGCTATCAGCATAAGGCATGTAAGCGTTTTCCACTCTTTGCCTATAAGTAAAGATTTTAGCCGCTTACCCATGGCTGTGATTACCCCAGTGGTTTCTAGACCAACCGTCAAGATCATTAGCATCAAGATGGTAATATTTGCTTGATTACTAAAACCTGCTAAGCCTTCTGCTGGCGTCACAAAACCTCCTATAATTAGAATGACCATAATAATTACAGACAAGGTGTCAGGACTAATTTTCTCCGTTGCTATAGTGACAATCATTCCGAAAATTAGTACAAACAATATGAGTATCTGTATAGTCATTCCCTTTGTGTTATGGTTATATTGGCTACCGTGTCGAGCAGTATCGCAAGCTAAACTAGGGCCTCCTTTACTTTCTATCAGGCTAAAGTAATGTTCCTTATGAGGTGGGAAACGATTTTGAAATTGTAATTGTTTTATACAGTCGTAATAATAAAATTACGCCAACTTTCAACATGCTTTCTATTCACACATTCCAATAGAGTAAATTGTCAAGTCAAATGATAAACTCTTATATAAAGAAGCTAAGAAAACGAGGAGTTATAGTAAATATTTTCTTTAAAAATATATCCTGATAATTGTTGTCTGTGATTTAAATGGGACTACAACTCAACATACAAACTCCCCAAAACAGAATAGTTAAACAATTCCTTCGGTACCACCAATGTACTTTTCACAGCATTGAAATTTGCCCAAGCTTGGAAGCCAAAATTAATGCTTTCGTTAATTCTAACTGCTACACCACCTGAATAGGAAGGGGAAAATATGCCAATGGATAAAGAAGGTCTGATTCTATATGTTTTAGGCGCCATATATCCTATATGGGTAATAATTTTTGTAGTAGGTAGGCTAGAAACCCTTGCTTTTAAGAGATCTGAATATAAAAAGCCAGTTTTAAAGTAGAGTTTCTCATTGCTTCTAGGTGCCCATATGTGTGCAATCAGCCCATACTGTGGGAAATAGCTATTTTCAATATCTGTATTTATCTCTTCGGCATTGAAAAACCTAACTACGCCAGCGACCGTCTCTACATTTACTTTTATAAGAGGTACCTGCTTCTCATAAATAATACATTGTTCACCATCGCAAACTGCATTATGATAATCTTCAGCTAACTTAATTAAATTGCGATGTTCAGGTTCTTTAAAATTTTGAATCCTTCTTTTAAGCTGCGGTGCATCTTGCATGTAATAGCTCAGCATTCCAATATGCTTTGTAGAGGTTTGAATATAATTCTTACCATCAATTTCTTTTATGATTTCTTCGTAGGTAAGTTCTAGTAGCTTAGTATCTTCTTTATCGATAAAATAATGTTCTCCTTTCCTATCTCTGTAATAGTATACATTAACTTCCCCTTTTATCAGATACTCTAAGAACATCTTCTTGTCCTCTACCGCTCTGGATATAAAGTACTTGCTGTCTTTAAATCTAAAAGCGCTAATGTCATCAGGGGAGTATTCTGTAGCCTTACTCCCAGCTGATTTAAACTTACATACTTTAGCCATTAACATATCACCTCGATAATCAATTTCTCCATGCAGGGTGTCTCCTACAGTGTTTATTATATATCCAGGCCTAAAGTCGGTTTGGGCACTCAAAAGCCCAGTGAAGAGTAGGAATACTTGAAGCGTTAGTCTATAGCTAATCATTTATGTAGGTTTTTCTTGTAGTCTTATTAGATATTATGTGCTCTAAAGTAGATTTTATCTATCACTCACAATAAAATAAAAGTAAAAAAATTAATTTTTATTAAATCATCGCTGCAAAATTTTATTTCTTATCCTGAAGTTATATTTACTTTACAAGCTCCAGAATACACTCGAGTTTATTATCCTACTTGTCGTTTAGCCAAGGACTAAAGCGTCTGCCATCGAAATCTACTAGATCTATAGCGACATCTTTAATTATAGCTAAAACAAGGACTAAAATACGATACACTTAGCTGTACTTATGTCTAAATATTCCATAGTTGTACAACTTTGCATTGGCTGTATTGTGTAGCCATTGATACGAAAGCGAGGCAGCAAAAAAGCCTAAATTTTTTACGCCTAATCGAACTTTCTTGCCCTTAAAGCTTTCTACTGATATGGGAACATAAATAATATGAATTCCTATTTATCTAAAAAGAGGCTTTAGAAAAACAAACACAAAATCTAAACAGCAGCTTCTAATTAGATAAAATGATCACAATTTGAAATTTTATTTTTTAACCATAAAAACCTTAAATCATGAGTGCAATTAATGATAAGCTAAGAGGTAATTGGAATATCTTAAAAGGCAAACTCAAAGAAGAGTATGCTGTACTAACAGAGGATGATCTCCTGTACGAAGAAGGTAAGGAAGATGAACTCTTAGGAAGAATTCAAGTCAAAAC
>CAKZVJ010000244.1 GCA_937923345.1 uncultured Saprospiraceae bacterium | reverse complement strand
CACATCGGGATGATAGAAATGGTGAGTTATTGGAAGGCAACATGTAGTCCGACTATTGAAGTCTCATGTGGCACTTTGGGAAAAGCGCAAATCAACTGGTGGAAAAAATTATACTATCACGGGCTTGGAGAATTTTTATATCTAAATGATATACAAATAGACATGGATACGCTGGTGCAAATAGTGTGCGCAAAAGGAATGAAGCACGGCTTGAACGAGCGCTTTAAGCCCAAGAAAAATAGACTGCTAGTACCAATAGGGGGAGGTAAAGATTCTTTGGCTTCAGTGAGTCTGTTGTCGCAAACAAAAGATGAGAAATTTTATCTCCTGATGAATCCTACTCAGGCTGCGATAGACTCTGCTAAGTCTGCGCCAGGTAAGTATAGCGAACAAGCAGTATTTGTCAAGCGGGTGATTGATCCTACATTGATAGTCCTTAATAAGAAAGGCTACTTAAATGGGCATACGCCTTTCAGTGCTATGTTGGCTTTTTACGCTACTTTGGTTTCAGTATTGATGAACACGAAATATAGCTGCTTGTCCAACGAGGCGTCTGCCAATGAACCCACGATTATCGGTACGGACATCAATCATCAATATTCCAAAACGGTAGAATTTGAAAAAGACTTCAATACCTATCTGAAAAAATACATAACGCCTCACTTTATCTATATGAGTTTGCTGAGACCTCTGAATGAATTCCAGATTGTGCGCATATTCAGTCAAAGAGAAAGGAACTTGGATATTTTTAAGAGTTGCAATGTAGGAAGTAAAAAAGATGTTTGGTGTTGCGACTGCAGTAAGTGTTTATTTGTTTGCATTTTGCTCAGTGCAGATATCGGAATTGAGAAAACAAACAAAGTATTTGGAGAATCTCTACTCGATAAAAAATCATTGAAGAAAGATTTTTTGGAATTGGTAGGCCATGCAGAGACAAAACCATTTGAATGTATTGGCACCATTGACGAAATACGAGTGGCGATTACTTTGATGCAACAACAAGAGCCAATACTATTTGCAAAGCAATATTTGCTAAAATATTATGCAAAGCACTTTTCAGAATCTTTTGCAAGTGAGAAAGAGATCGCAGAAATAAAAGACACTTTCTTTAAGGGACATCGCTTGAATCAAAAATTTAAAAAACTAGTATATGAGGGCTATAGAAAAGCAAGTAGCTAAGTTTTTTGAAGGCAAAAGAGTGGCACTCTTAGGTTTTGGACGAGAAGGTAAATCAAGTCTTCGATTGATTCGCTCCTATTGGCCAAAAGTAAAAATTGACATTTGGAATGAAGGAGAATCTGATGACTCGATGCAGAATAGATATACGCGTTTCCACTCTGGAATCAAGTTTAAAAAGGCAGACTTTAAGGGCTATGACATAATATTGAGTTCGCCAGGAGTACCTCCCAATAAGTTGCCAGCCACATTGCTAAAAAGTGGAAAACTTTTTGGACAGTCGGAATTGTTTCTTCGCTGGTTTGGTGCGCAAACCATAGGAGTTACCGGGACGAAGGGGAAGAGTACAACAACTAGTTTGATATATCACCTTCTCCAGCAAGCCAAGAAGAAAGTACTGTTGGGTGGTAATATAGGTGTTCCTCTATTTGATCTCATTCCTAAATTAAAAACCAGCACACTTGTAGTGGCCGAGTTGTCTTGTCATCAATTAAATGGGATAGTATACTCTCCGCACATCGCGGTCCTACTCAATCTATATGAGGAGCATTTGGATTATTATAAGACAGCGGAGCAATACTTTACTTCAAAGCTATCCATATATGAAAATCAAAAAAAAGAAGATATTCTGATATTCAACTATGACGATGCGCGTATCAAAACCTATTTGAAAAATTCAGGAACGCAACAAAATAGAATTTCTTACAGCTTAAAAAGCAAAAAGGCCTCCTTACGTCTAGACAAAGATCACGTGGTGACTTCTTTATTGAGAGGGAATCCATTTGTGGCCGAGTCTCGACTATTAGGAAGATTCAATCATTACAATATACTACCCGCCATCGGAGTAGCGGCTAGCTTGAAGTTAAAGAAGAAAGTCATCATTGATGGCCTAGCTACATATAGCCCTTTGCCGCATCGCCTTCAATACTTAGGTACAGTGCAGGATATAAAGTTTGTCAATGACTCTATCTCTACCATACCGCAGGCGACTATCGCGGCAGTACAGGCATTAAAAAAAGTAGGCTCCCTAATCATTGGCGGCAATGATCGAAAAATAAATTATGAAGCTTTAATCACTTTTCTGCCAAGCCAAAAGATAAAGCATATCGTCTTCTTTGATAAAGCAGGTGCACGAATCTATAAAGAACTGAAAAGTAAGAACCCAAAATTTTTAGACCGAATCAACTGTATCGTTACTAGCAACTTCGAAGAAGTAGTGCAGTCTTGCTTGATGCATACACCGAAGGATACCTATTGTCTGCTTTCGCCAGCAGCCTCCAGCTATGGCATATTTAAAAACTTTGAGGAACGAGGGCGTATTTTTCAGCAATTGATATTGAAATTAAGTGGATATAAAAAATTTAGATTTTGATAGCTGACATAGTATTGAGAGATTCTACTAGAGGGATGGATATATTATATACGTATTTACCCAAGGATATCTATCAGAAGGCGGCAGCCGACCTACTTTCGAAGGACAAGGATAGAAATATTTTGCTATTCACAGGTTTCGCTTCTGGAGGGAAGCAAGAAACAGATGGCCCAGTCGGGACTTACTTTTTGGCTAAGGCGCTCTTTGCTTTGGGATTCTATCCCGTGATTATAAGCGATCACTATTGTAAAGGGTATTTTGATAAGGCAAAGCAAAATTTTGAGACACTCATTGTGCCCGTGAAAGGCTTTAGCGAATCATTTATGTACAGCAAGATTATAGAAACCTACGATCCAGTGGCTATGATCTCTATAGAGCGACCAGGTAGGAGTAAAGATGGTCATTATAGAAATATGGATGGTGACATTATTGATGGGCAAAACGCTCCTTTAGATTTGTTTTTTGAGGTGGAAAATGATGTGATGAGTATTGGGATAGGAGATGGAGGTAATGAGATAGGCTTCGGGAAATATGCAGCGTTATTGGTTACTCATTTAGATTATATTGCTCCAAGTGATATTACCACAGATCACTGTTTGGTAGGGACCACCTCAAATTGGGCCGCTTATGGATTAATTGCCGCAATGGATAAATCGCTACTACCCGTCGCAAAAGAATTATTAAGCTATTATAAATTTATTATTGATTTGGGAGCGTTGGACGGAGTGACTAGGGAAGCCACCATGTCAGTAGATGGGATTGCTGTGGCCAAGAGTATGGCTATTATAGATACGTTGAAAAATATTTCCTAGAATTATCATTTTCAAAATAATAATGTCCTTGTTAGGACGTTCTACTTTTCAGAACTATATTGAGGTAGTGCCAAATGAAAATGAGTAGATCAACTATCAATAAAGGGTAAAATTTTTGATAGAGACAAAAACAGGTGTTTCCCAATTATACTTGTTTTAAGGATAATTTTTTTAAAGTTTAAGACGGCAGGAAGCACAGCTTTCTGCTGTTTTGTTATATTAGCACGTTTCTAATACAGTAAATGCTTATGAAATATTTTATTCTATTTATACATCTATTCCTTACCAGTACACTTTTCAGTCAGACAGACGCAGCTCGCCTTAGAGCTGCTTTATTGAAGGATACTCCAATAGAAAATGATTTACAACAGCTATGTGACGAGATTGGTGGAAGAGTCACTGGTGCTCCCTCAAATAATGCCGCAGTAGAATGGGGGCTTCAAAAATTTCAAGAAGCAGGAGTGAAAGTGAAAAAAGACCCCTTTCAAATGCCTAGTCTCTGGCTACCCAAATCAACCAAAATGAGCTTTGCCAATATGCCTGATTTTGTGCCCCATGTGGTGGCCAAGTACCATAGCCCCGTAGGTAGGTCCAGTGGGGAGATGATTTCTGTAGGAACGGGTACGCCGGATGAGATAGTAGCCTTGGGCACGCAGCTCAAGGGAAAATTCATTCTGGTCGAAATGGATTTGTGTTTGGATATAGGTGGCTTATTTGCAGAGTATGCAGCAGCGACTACGGTGGAGAATGAAGCCCGAAAAGCGGGTGTCAAAGGAATAATATTTATGGCTTCCAGACCCAAAAAATTATTGTACCGATTCATTACCTCCAAGGCGACTGATGAAAATCTTCCACAGTTTGTCATGGCAAGAGAGGATGCGAAGCGATGCCAACGATTATTGCAGAATGGAAAAAGAATTCAGGTCACTGTGGATATTAATGCGGAGACTGGTGGCTCCTTTGAGTCCCATAATGTGATTGCAGAGATCAAGGGGAGTGAGTATCCAGATGAAATTGTCTTGCTTGGTGCACATATAGACAGCTGGGCATTGGGCACTGGGGCCAATGATAATGGGTGCAATGTGAGCATGATGATCGATATCGCTCGCCAGATGAAAGCGCTCGGTATTCAGCCAAAGCGTACCATTAGATTTGCTTTGTGGAACGGAGAAGAGCAAGGTTATTTCGGATCATGGGATTATACAAAGGATCACCTTTCGGAGATGGACAAACACGTGATGGCCATGTCCGTGGATATTGGGAGTGGAGCTATTACTGGCTTTTTTACCAACGGTCGAGCAGAGTTGGCGACTGCCACAGATAAGATACTCGCCAATTACCCAGATACTTCGGCTACTTTTACTTCTATCAATGTCCCTATCGTAGGGACGGACAACTTTGATTTTATGCTGCAAGGGGTTGGCAACTTGGTGGCCAATCATCTATCAGCTACCTACGGACTGAACTATCATGCTGCATCTGATACCTATGACAAAGTTGATATTTTACAACTAAAGAAAAATGCTGCGATTGTAGGATTGGTAGCTTTGGGTTATGCTAATATGAGCAAGGAAGAAGTCAATTGGAAACGGCAGACAAGAGAGGAAGTGCAAGCCTTATTTGATGAGCACAAGCTAGAGTTTACCATGCGTATGTTCAACGTATGGGAGCCTTGGGTCAATGGAACGAGAGGCGTAAAATAAACTAGATAGGCAAATTAGAAATTAAAGGTCGATTTGATATCGCCCCAAAATTGCTTCCCAAAAAAAAGACACAAAATGGATAATACTGATAATATGATCATGTTTATTTTTTAGTTTATGGGTTATCGAATTGAGCTGGACGTCTAACTTGTTTACTACATAAAATCCAAAACGGTTCCATTTGTTTTATCAATAATGGCATTTTACCTCATTTTATAGGATTATTTTGCCTATCGTCAACTAGTAGACATTCATAACAATATGTTGGCAATATTTACTTCTTGGAGTGAATTCCCAATAGGCATAAAAAAAACCTAGCCAACAAGCTGTTGACTAGGTTTTGTATCATATTGATTCACTTATGCTTAGGCAGTAAGTGCCTCATATCTTCTTTCTACTTCATTCCAGTTCAACGCCTTCATAAAAGCACCTACGTAGTCTGGTCTTCTATTTTGGTAGTTTAGGTAGTATGCGTGTTCCCATACATCAAGACCCATGATAGGCACTCCTCCACAACCTACACCAGGCATCAGTGGGTTATCTTGATTAGGTGTTGAGCATATTTCTAGCTTGCCACCATCATGTACACATAGCCAAGCCCAACCAGAACCAAATCTAGTTCCTGCTGCTTTTGAAAACTGCTCTTCAAATGCTTCTCTAGAACCAAAGTCTCTATCGATCGCGTCCTTCAGTGCACCACTTAGACGTCCCTTGTCATTTGGATTTAGCATCGTCCAAAACAAATTGTGGTTGAAATATCCACCTCCGTTATTTCTAACAGCCGTATTGTTCATGTCTAGATTCTTCAAAATATCTTCGATAGACTTACCCTCTAAATCTGTGCCTTCGATAGCAGCATTCAATTTATTGGTATATCCATTGTGGTGTTTTGTGTGGTGAATTTCCATGGTGCGTGCATCTACGTGAGGCTCCACAGCATCGTACGCATAACCCAATTCAGGCAAAGTAAAAGCCATAATTTTTCAGTTTTATTTTGTGAAATAATATTGATTATCTAATATGTTTTGCGATTCAAGACGCTTATCCATGACCATTTTGCCAAATTTTAAGCAAGGTCTTTAGTCGCTATTAGTATAATACTTATAAAGGTAAAAAGTTTTACTGAATCAACTAAATGAAAGCTCTGATTTGAAAACTTCCATTGGGTGCATTTGCAGTATTATCAGGGTATTTTCCTCTTTTAGAAGTTTTTGAGAAGAAGGAACTTTTGGGCGCTCCAGACCCGATGAAAAAATCGGGTCTGTCAGGCTGTCCAGTAGTCCGCATTCGCTCCCGTCCCGATTGAAAAAAATCGGGACCGGCTCCTTTCGTCGCCGTACTTCCCATCCTTAGCGCGGACGGGCTCATATACATATGGCCTACTCATCCTCCTTGTAGCAATCTTGCTGTGTATGGTATTGACTTTCTGTGATTAGTTATTCTTTTGGAGGACATTTTTAGTTCTTGTTCTTCTTATTCTTTTTTCGTTTGCCCACGTTCTTGGTAGTGATTAGTATCACGCCGTTGGGGGAGTTGTACTCTTGTATGGCTCGCTCTCCTTTGATGACTTCGATATGGTCTATGTCGTCAGGTGATATGGTATCTATGACAGTCTCTTCCCTAATTTCTCCATCTACTACGAAGAGAGGTTTTGCGCTACTGCTCTTCTTTTCCGAAAGCATTGGCTTGGGGATGTCTTTGGTGACTATGGATATAACACCTTCTGGAGATTGATATTTTTCTTCAGCTTGCGCCCCCTTTATGATATTAATGCTAGCGATATGATCTGTATTGATTAGCTCCAATGGAAAGTCAAAGGGTTTACCATCGACATAAATTTTCATATCTACATTCTCTTTTAGTGCGATGCCTATTTGCTGTGCTACATCTTGCGCTTGTAGTGCATAAAAAGACATGCATATCAGAGATAGTAATAACATTATATTTTTCATATTTTCTTTGTTTTTATGATGAGCGTTTTTATTCGAAAATAAGATCCAATAAAATCATTTTCGTTGATGATTTCATGTTTACATTTTTCTTTTTGAGGAAGAGTATATAATATGCTTTGTGTCTCTTCTAGTAAGGCTCTCTGTTCAGGATAGCTTTGTTTATTTTTTGGAGACAGAGACATAAATATTCCAAGGGCTAATAAGATAGATGCGTAATGACAGTCCTATGCCTGTAGCATCTTCAAATATAGACAATGCGATTCAAAATTAGATAAGTCACTCTAAAAATGGAGTAATACTTTTATTAAATCTTTATAGTATAAATAGTTAAAACAGGTCTTCATCAAGGATGGCGTCTTGTTTTGATTCCGAATTTCTCAATACAAATGCGTAACAGAAAAAACAAATAGGAAACTTTTGGTAAACAAGATGGCGTATATAAATCCAGGTTTAAATAATTTGTCCCATGCTATGTTTGGATAGTCTCTAACAATCGTACTGCCAAGAACGATATAGTATTCAATGGATATCAATATGAAAATGGAGATGAGTATTCTAAAAAGACTGTACTTTTTGATAAGTGGTATTTGTAGGAGTTGGCTACAACTAATCCATATGATCGGTTGCAACCAGTAAGCCATCAGTAGATTGCCAAAAAAAATACTATAGTCGCTAATGATTAAACTTGTGATCAAGGTATTTATTATCAAGACGATAAAGTATGCAAGTCCAAATTTTTGAAAAATATTTTCTGCAAATGTGATAGTTCTCGTCAGGGTTGTGTTTTTACTAAAGGGCTTTATACCAGTGTAGATTAAGTTGCATACAGCAAAGGGCACGAATATGAATCCGTAAATTAGATTTAAGATGACATTAAGCAAATCCATTATCTAGTACTGTATCAATTTAGTCTATCAAAGATAACCAATCAAAGTAATAGGGGATCAACTTTTATAGGAGAATAAATATTAGTGGTATAGTATACAATACATGTAACTATCCGCATATTGGGTGATGGATTGTAAAATAGATATAGGCTTATTGCAAGATTATACCACTCCGCTGGAGTTTCTTTTTTTGGTTTTAATTACGTTATAATAATTTCATCCCTCTGGGATTTTTCGTTGAAGAATTCTGGAGAATTTGTTCTGAATTTCTGGGAGTGTTTTTCTCTAGAACTGGGTGTCAACTCAGCTTTATGAAATTATCAAAGATCCAATTTGGCGTGATTTTTACCGAAAAATCATGACAAATTGAATTGTGAAGTACCAATTTTAAATTTGGACCTAACGAGTGGATAGTCTAAATGCGTTATACCTTCTACATATTCTTTTTTGTTTTTTTTCGACCCGGGATAGGAGTGAGCACGGAGCCTGTACTATCTAGTGTGAAGCTCAGGGAAGGGGAGGCTCAAGGAGGAACGACGCGAGACTGTCCTTCCCTCTAGCTGAACCTAGATAGGGCAGGTGGAGTAAAACGGATAGCGCGAAAAGGGCGCC
>CAKZVJ010000243.1 GCA_937923345.1 uncultured Saprospiraceae bacterium | reverse complement strand
CTAGAGGTGGCTCAGGAATTTGATGGTCCAGCGCCTGGTGCCTGGAGAGGAACGCTTCAGTTAGACCCAGATTTTATTACCAATAACAAAAAAGGAGAACCACTACCGGAGAAAATGAACATGAAATTTCCGGATATCAATACTACTCAATTACCATTTACCTTTGACGTTGTTTACAAAGATGAGAACAATATCCATATAGAAATTCATAACGGTACAGAAACTATAGTTGTAGAAAATGTAGTAATCGGAAGAGATCGCAAAACAGCGAAGGACACAATATTAATAGATTTTCCAATTTATGAATCCTCTATCAAGGCCATTTATCAAGGTAATATTATGGCAGGGAACTGGATAGTACATTCAAAAGACGATTACCAGATACCGTTCAAAGCGTACTACGGAAAAGACCACCGATTTACAGTCAATAATAAAGAACCGGCTATGGATTTGAGTGGAAAGTGGAAAGTAAAGTTTACAGACACAGGAGATCCATACATGGCTATTGGAGAGTTTAAGCAAGACGGAAACAAGCTTACTGGCACATTCATCACAGAAACTGGAGACTATAGATTCTTAGAGGGAACTGTCCAAGATAAGAAAATGTACCTGAGCTGTTTTGATGGTAGTCATGCCTTCCTTTTTGAAGCCAAATTAAATGCAGATAACACAGAGCTACGAGGTAGATTCAAATCAGGAAAACATTATACTGCTTTCTGGGAAGCTACAAAAGACCCAGACTTTACGCTTAAAGACCCTAACACCCTTACCTACTTGAAACCTGGTTTTGACAAAGTAGATTTCAACTTTAAAGATACAGAAGGTAATATGGTAAGCCTGAGTGATAAGCAATACCAAGGGAGACCAAAAATTGTACAGATATTTGGTACTTGGTGTCCCAACTGCAGAGACGAGACAGAATTCCTAATGGATTACATCAAGAAGAATCCTACGCAAGAATTTGACATAATCGCTTTAGGCTTTGAGAAGTATAAAGATGAAGCCAGATCCATCAAAGCCTTAAAGAAATATAAAGAAAAATTTAATCTCCCCTATCCCTTGCTGCATGCAGGATACTACAATAAGGAAGAGGCGGCAAAGGCCCTACCCATGCTAAATGCCATTATCTCCTATCCCACCATGATTTTCCTTGATAAAGACAATCAAGTCAAAAAAATCCATACTGGGTTTTCTGGCCCTGCTACCAGCCAATTTGAAGCATTTAAGAAGGATTTTGCATCTAATATTCAAAATATATTGACTGAATAGTTTATTTTTCTTTTCTTTGAATCACCGATTGCGAATGCTCATATATTGCCCTTTAGATTAAAGGTATAGACTCCCTGAGCACCTCTTATTTCAGCATACTACATATTATAGATGATCACGAGAAAGACTCTTGACTTGGCCTATTCCCATCTGAATAGCAATATAGCTTCTGATATCTCAAAAGAACTACAAAGCGTAGGTTTTGAGGTTAATCCTATCCGAATCGATGCGCCCGACGTATTGAACCCACTATCTATATTAAGTGTATCCAAAAACCCAATCTTACTCCTAATTAGCGACAATTTTCTCAAGTCGGAAACTTGTATGCATGGAGCCTCCAAGCTATTCAATTACTTTAATATCCCCAGCGAGCTACAACTCATTGTGATTGATGGCACAGAGATGATAGATGGTTTACCATTAAAAACCTATCCAACGCGTTTTGACCGCATTAGTGATGTCATACATTATATGAATCATTGGCAGGAAATCTATCTTAATTTGGAAGAAAAAAATGAAAATGGTGAACTTGGGGATGCTACTAGTATTGAACGAGTAAAGGATATAAGCAATGGAATCGGAGATTTGATGAGCTTTTTACGTAGTGCTCCATATCTAAGACTAGAAGAAGAAAGAAATATTGATTTCGATACTTTGAAGGAAGCCTATGGTAATCCAAAGGCTCTTTTTGTAAGAGCAGATAAAGATGAGAATCCAGATTCAGAAGCGCTGAATAACCTCGAAGAGGCTCACGAGCTTTTAGCCAACGAAGATAAACCAGAGGCCAGCCCAAGCAATAATGTCCTAAACCCAAATTATGACACCAATCTTTATTTACAAGACTTAGAAGAAGATGATTTAGCATTGTTAGACAAAATCGCCGCACAACGGAAAATGGATGACAAAAAGTTGGATAGCCATCCATATGGGGACCTCATAAAAATTGATCAAGAATTACAAATTGACAATTCAATACATAAGCAAGAAGATACTGTAAAAAACTTTGACACCTTATTTGAGGACACTCAAAATGATAAAGATCAAGATGGCCCCTCTAGCATAGAACAAGATCAGGAGACGGATATCACGATGAATGGTGATCAACCTTATCAACATGAGCAAGTGCATAATATAGAAAACTATACTATTGACGCTCCATTAGAAGATCCATTTTTTGAAGATGATATAGATAAAGAAACAGGTATCGCCAACTTGGAAAACCTCGACCATACAAGTACAGATTTTGAAGATGCATTTATACAACCTCAGGAATCTTATGAAACTGAAGCAGATCCTATCTCAATTGTACATCAGCTATTGACCGAAGATAAGATAGATGAATGCCTAGCTTATTTAGAAACAGCATTACGTAAATATCCTTATAATCTTGACCTTCAATATCAATATGCCTACATCTTGGCTAAAAATAAAGGCAACTACCTTATAGCGTCCAACTATTTAGAAAACATCCTTAATAATGATCGCAGGTATGTACCAGCCTATTACCTTCTTGCCGAAATTGCAGAAAATCACAAAGACTTTTTATTAGCAAAAAGCTATTATGAGAAAGTTATCAGCATCGAACCAGATTATAATGGTGTACAATATAGGATAGGTAAAATCATAAAAGAAGAATTTAAACAACAAGATCAACTAGCTCTTAAATATTTCAAAAAAGCATTTAAGCAAGATCCAAAAAATATTGAGGCAAAATATTCGTACGCCGAGTTGCTATACAAATTTGGAGATACTAAAAAAAGCATCAAAATACTTCGCAACATAATGAAAGAGATGCCTCTTTTTGATAAAGCTCCTTTGCAATTAGCAAAGATCTACCTAGAACAAGGAGAAAACGAGAAGAGTCTTTCTTTATATGAACACGCTATAAAACTCAATCCCGACCTAGATACTGACGAAAACACGAACCTTTTTTATTCTAGCATTAGTTTAACTGATACAGAAGATGATGACATCTTCAAGCAGTACGACAGTGATAGAAAAAGAAAAACGGATTTGAGTAAAAGAAGTAAAATCGACAAGACTGTGCTGGTGACAGGAGCCACCTCAGGCATAGGAAAAGCTACTGCTAACCTATTCGCAAAAGAAGGCTACAGAGTAATTATTACAGGTCGTAGAAAATCAAGACTAAAAGAACTTAAAAAATACTTCCAACGCAATTATAATGCTTCAGTACAACATCTCGCCTTCGATGTACGTGAAAAAGACGCGCTACACAAAAAACTGGGATCACTTGAAGGTGCTTGGTCTCAAATAGATATCCTCATCAATAACGCAGGCTTAGCACTAGGTAAAGAAGTAATCAATAAAGGCAAGCTCGAGCACTGGGAAACCATGATTGATACCAATATCAAAGGTCTACTCTATATGACAAGAGCCATCTCTCCAAGTATGGTAAAGCGACAAAGAGGACACATTATCAACGTTTGCTCCACCGCAGGTAAGGAAGTGTACACCAATGGCAATGTTTATTGCGCTACAAAACACGCTGTAGATGCATTGACCAAAGCAATTCGCCTGGATCTATATACACACAATATCAGAGTAGGTCAAGTAAGTCCTGCAATGGTCGAATCTACAGAATTTGCTAAGGTTAGATTTGAGGGGGATAAAGATAAAGCCAATATATATAATGACTTCAACCCCCTTACTGCTGCTGATGTAGCAGAATCCATTTACTTTATGGCGACAAGACCAGGCCATATCAATATCCAGGATATAGTAATGTTAGGCACACAACAAGCCAATAGTACCAATGTTAACCGAATTGGCCGTATCTTTGATGAGGATTAAACTTTTTCATTAATAAAGAATGTTTCGATAAGTTCTGAGTGTTTGTGAACTTCAACGAGGCAATTGCTTGATAAGCACTTTCGCACAAAGCATACATCTGAATATCAAATTTGCGACTTTCGGTGTTATAGCATTTGGAACCGAATCATTGATATATACGACTAATCGTACACGTGGAGCTAGTAATAAATTTACATTTCCTTCCTAATATAGAATACTTTTGCGCCTTGATAAGGCATAAAAAGGTACTCCTCGAAAAAGAAGAATCCTACGTCAAGGGCTCTTATAGAAATAAAGCATTCATTGTCACCGCAAGTGGTGTTCAACGACTTTCTATTCCATTAAAAAGAGGCAAGCATCAACAAAAAAATATCCAGGCTGTAGAAATCTCTTACAGTGAAGACTGGCAGAGGCAACATTGGAAAAGTATAAAAACATCCTATGAGAATGCACCCTACTGGGAGGACTACTCAGATGATATCGCTTCTCTCCTGCGCCATCCTAATAAAACGCTGTGGAAATATAATCTAAACCTTCTAAACGGACTATTGGATATCCTTGATATAGATTGCGATATTGCTTATACAGAAGAATATTTAAAGGTATATCCCAATTGTTTAGATCTTCGACAGCAATTATTACCAAAAAATAAAGACTGGGTATTGAACGATGTCAGTACCATTGAATACAGCCAAGTCTTTCAAGACAGACTAGATTTCATTCCCAATGTCTCTATACTCGATTTAATATTTTGCAAGGGACCTGAAGCCATATTGGTACTGGAACGTATGCTTAGATAAGTAGCACAATAGGCTAAATCAATGCATGTACTAATATTTAAAGCTCAGTATTTTCTAATGTGAATAAGAATCACAGCAATTCTGATGCAAAAATGATATTATCGACTTTCATTTGATGACTAATATATAAATTGCAGTCATAATAGTATTAGGATACAAAACTATGAATACGATACTCAACGATAATGTAAATGATCAAAGGGCTCAGGTAGAAGAGTTAGTTAAGGAGCTGCAAAGCATCGCTGGAACCATAGGGCATGACGAACTAGAAAAGACAATTAGTGATCTTCGCAACAGAATTACAGAACCTTTTATGTTTGTCATAGTAGGGGAAGTAAAAGCGGGCAAGAGCAGCTTTATCAATGCTTTACTGGACCCAAGCAAAGAAATTTGCAAGGTAGCGCCACAACCTATGACTGATACTATACAACAAATAGTATATGGTGAGAATGAGCAAATCACTGAGATCAACCCATACCTCAAGCGAATACAACAACCAGTAGAGATACTAAAAGAAATAGCTATCGTAGATACGCCAGGTACCAATACCATAGCAAAGCATCATCAAGAAATCACAGAGAGCTTTATTCCTGCGTCTGATTTAATAGTTTTTGTCTTTGAAGCAAAAAATCCATATAGACAATCCTCCTGGGACTTCTTTGATTATATTCATAAAGAGTGGCATCGTAAGATTATTTTTGTGCTACAACAAAAAGACTTGGTCAAAGATGCAGATCTCCAAGTGAATGTCAAAGGAGTCGGAGACTATGCAGAGAAAAAAGGCATTTCTAATCCAAACGTATTTGTCGTATCCGCAAAGCAAGAGATAGAAGGACAAACAGAGGAGAGCGGGTTTAAGACCATCAAGAAATACATAGCAGACAACATAACAGGTGGTAAAGCCCCTTTTCTAAAACTTCAAAACAATATCAATACAACTCGCAATATCAATCAACGTATTTATAAGGGACTCCAACTTAGAGAAGAACAATGGAATGCAGACAAATTATTTAGAGAGGATATACGACAAACTCTCTCTGCCCAATCTGAAAAGTCTAATGCACAAGTGGATATCCTCGTAGAGAATTTAGTCGCTGCTTATGATAAAATAACGAGTCGTAAGGAACAAGAACTGCGCGATGGTCTAGGGGTTTTCTCCTTGATCAAAAGAAGTTTTACAGCGCTCTACTCTAAACAGAAGTCTGCTAAAGAATGGCTTACCGGATTATCTACAGAATTAGAGACAGATCTCAATAATGTACTCAAAGAGAGATTAGGAAAAGGCGTGGTCGATATTGCAGACAGCATTCAGCAAATGGCTAAAATGATTGACTTAAAAATCAAGAGCAGCGATACTATTCTCAAAAATGATCATGATTTATTTAGTGATATCGCCGAAAAACGCATCAATGTTTTAAGAGACCTGCAAGATACTTTTAAAGAATTCATGAACAAATCTGAGAACTTTACTGATGAAGGCCTTATGTCTAGTGATACCAACATCACTGGAAATGTAGCAACCGGAGGAGGGATTGCCATTGTGGGGGTCATCTTAAATGCGGTGACCAGTATAAGTTTATTCGATATCACGGGAGGGGTTTTGACAGCAGTAGGACTCGTCTTCGCAGGGGGATCAATTGTTTTACAAAAGCGAAAAATTATGGAGGGTTATCGTTCTGAAATAGTCAAGGGGCGTATCCGCATGGAAGGCGAGGTTAGCGACAAACTCAAAAACTACATCTTGAATATCAAGAAAAAGATTGACGCAAACTTTAACAAGTTTGACAAGCTGATCGAAGATGAAGAAAAGCAAATTAGCCATCTCAATAAACGCTATGAATATATTGGAACTACTCTTGATAAAATTGAAAAGGAAATAGATGTGCCAAGTTGAGGGTGGGGAGTGCGAGCAAGCGCAAGTCAGCAAGTGCAAGAGTAAATCAGCAAGAGGAAAAACAGCAAGAGCGGTCCAGCAAGTGTAATAGAAAATAAACAAGAGATTTTTCTTCTCAAAACTCTTGCTAGGAATGTTCAGAAATATCATATTTCGTTGAGGTTAAACCTTCCACACCCAAAAATTTATAAATGATTACATCAATTTTAATATTATTACTTTAAAAACGGGGTGATTCTTTGACTCAATTTGTCATGATTTTTAAAAGAAAATCACGCCAAATTGGTTCCTGCTACGCTAATACCCTGGGTTGCCACCCTGGGCTTTAATAAGGTCACCCCCTCTGGGGGTTCTTTTCTAATTTCTGAATATCCCTTGCTAAATACTCAAGACTTTTACGCATAGCCTTGTTCAAGACTCTTTTGAGTGAGGGATCGCAGCGATATGAGATGCGCTGTAGGACTATTGGGATAAGGACTGAGGACGGCTCCGACGAAAGAAGGAGACTAGTCAGGACTA
>CAKZVJ010000242.1 GCA_937923345.1 uncultured Saprospiraceae bacterium | reverse complement strand
ATTCAGAAGTAATAGAAGAAAGTAGGAGAGCCTGTGCCGATTTTCTTCCGTAGGCTGGCCTTATAAAAGCCAAGGGTGGTAACCTTGAGTTATTAGCGAGGCAAGAACCAATTTGGATTGATTTTCTTTTATCCAGATGGCTATCGGGAGACAAATTGAGTCTGAGAATTACTCAGTTTTTAAGGCAGTAATATTAAAAATGATGTAATCATTTAGAGATCTTAAGATGTAGAATGTTTTATCTCAACGAAATATGATATTTCTGTACATCCCCAAAAATGAACAAGGAGTCTACTCATCAAAGTAGTAGATATTCAAAAATATGTACAATTTAGGATGAAATACTTCTTCCTGAAATTCAGTGGCGAGCCTGTGCGACATTAGGGGGACACGCCTATACGATAACTTGATGACGTGCCTGAATCAGTAGATTAAAAACTAAAAAATATCTTCAAAAGAATAATTGTGAAGTATCTTAGATCTTCGGCGCAGACTTAAAAATAAGCTTGTAATGCTATTAGTTGAAATTTAAGGGGCCAGTAAGCACACCATCTCTAAGAGAGTCTCTAGCCTCAGTATTTAACCCATAACTTTCTGTACTTCTAGTAGTGATACGTGAACTGAAAAGGCCAACCGCGTCGTTGGATAAATTGGTGAATGAAGGAATAATTTGTCCACTCGTGATGCCAGTATTAGCTTGCCCGATATTGATGAAGTTAAACAAGTCAACAGCTCCTGCATCATACTGTAAGTCTACACCTAAAAAGGAGCGAGATATGTTTGGGTCTGCATCAATGTTAGCTGCCAGAAACTCATAAAACTGACGCCCATCTTCTATTCTAAAAGTCGTTTGGGTTTGTAAGGTAGTCCCACCTCCAGATGAGCTTGTTCTTCTTGGTAGTTCACTTTCTACTAACCATACTAAAGTTTTATTTTCTATTGAACCTGGATTATTAATATTTTCTTCGGTATAATTAATAATCAAACGAAGATCATAGAATACGGCAGCTTGCTCGTCAGAGCGTAAAGTAAAAGCCAATTCACTACCGTATCTTATTCTAAGTGGATCGGCTGGCTGAGAACCTATTTCGTGTTCTCCCACAACTTGGGTGGTTGCTTCTGTTAACACTTGTTCGTTAGGACCAATCAGCTGAAACCTTAGCATCTCGTTGACTTCTAGATCTAAATCAGCCGTGTTGAGTCTATAGGCAATGTTTGGGCTCGTAAGAAAAGGGCCATCTTCTCTTACAATTCCTTCATCTTCCAGATTCACTCTTTGTAATATTGCAGTTTGATCAGTTCTCATATTCGTAACTCGAGCTTGTATTTCCGGGCTGTAAAAAACTGAGTCAGGGTTTTGAGCGAGTATTTCGGGACTTGTATTTTCATCAATAAAGGCGCGTTCAATGCGAAAATAATTAATGTCTTCGCCAGCGTCTACCAAGGCAAAAACAACAGGTATATTCTGAAAATCAGCAGCAATATTGATATCATTATCGCATGAAAATAAGCTTGCAAATAGTAATAAGCCGATAAAAAGTCTGTTTTTATTCATTCTGCAAAATTAGTTGAATTACTTGAATATATACAATATTTTGAAGGCTTATTCCATTCATAAAAGACTATAAGTTGACATATTGTATCACTCTATTTTTTAGTAAAAACTGTTATTTATACTTGGTATTTGTCTTGATCTTCATTTTACAATAAATATTAACATTATCAACTTGCATTTGCTCAAATTATTTACCTTGCAACACCAATTTTAGTTAAAAAATCAAGAATAAATGTCAGTTTCTAAGGAAGTCAAAAGAATTACCACACATATCTTAAAATCGATGAAAGACAATAAGGAGAAAATCAGCATGCTCACGGCATATGACTACTCCATGGCTAAAATATTGGATGACGCTGGTATAGACATCTTACTAGTTGGTGATTCAGCTTCTAATGTAATGGCTGGACATGAAACTACACTGCCTATTACTTTGGATCAGATGATTTACCATGCTTCCTCTGTAGTGAGAGGAGTGCAAAAAGCTTTTGTCGTGGTGGATTTACCATTTGGAAGCTATCAAGGTAATAGTACAAAGGCGCTTGAATCCGCCATTCGCATCATGAAGGAATCTGGTGCACATGGTGTAAAACTAGAGGGAGGCTCAGAGATTGCAGACTCTGTAATCAAAATCTTATCTGCGGGTATACCAGTTATGGGGCATTTGGGTTTGACGCCGCAATCCATCTATAAATTTGGAACCTATACAGTACGTGCTCGCGATACTGAAGAAGCTAAGAAGCTGAAATCAGACGCAAAGCTTTTGGATAAATTAGGTTGCTTTGGAATCGTGTTAGAAAAAATACCTTCCAAACTCGCGAAGACTGTATCGAAGTCAGTGAGTGTGCCTACGATTGGAATAGGCGCAGGTCCCGATACTGATGGGCAAGTCTTGGTTACACATGATTTGCTAGGAATCACTAAAGAGTTTCAGCCTAGATTCCTGAGACGCTATATGGAATTGCATGAAGGCATCAAGGATGCAGTACAAGACTATATCAAAGATGTAAAAAGCAATGATTTTCCCAATAAATCAGAAGCTTACTGATCTTTGCCATGATAAAGAAAATTGGAATTGCCGGTTTAGTATTGGCTATAGCTGTGGTGATATTTGCTTACCAAAAATACCAAGCTATTTTTGAGCCGAATGTCCCAGATGTACTGGATAGTCCTTATCTATACGTCCCTACCGACACAGATTATCAAGGTATTAAAAACTTGCTCGTCGATGGGAAATTTATTGTCGATGCGGGTAGCTTTGCAGAAGTCGCTTCATTGATGAAGTACGACAAGAATGTGATACGCCCAGGCCGTTTTGAAATAAAATCTGGTTGGAACAACAGAGAATTGATTCAGCATCTTAGATCTGGAAAGCAAGCCAGTGTGAATCTAGTGCTTAACAACGAACGACTTATTCCTGAGGTGGCCGGTAAAATCAGTAGTTTTATTGAGGCGGATAGTTTGTCTATGCTAAGCGCCCTACAATCTCCAGCCTTGCTTGAGAAGTTGGGTTTAAGTTCAGAAACTTTAATGACGATATTTATTCCCAATACCTACAGGGTATATTGGAATACTACGCCTGAGAAATTAATAGACCGCCTTGTAAGTGAGAAAGATAAATTTTGGTCCAGTACTCAAAGAGAAGAGAAAAGAGAAAAACTAGGTTTAACGAAAGAGGAAGTGTACACACTTGCATCGATTGTAGAAAAGGAAACCAACTACAATCCTGAAAAGGCAACCGTTGCTGGGGTGTATCTAAATAGACTTCGAAAAAACATTGCTTTGCAAGCAGATCCGACAGTTGTTTTTGCAAATCAAGATTTTACCATCAGACGTGTGCTCAACCGTCATTTGGAAATAGACTCGCCCTACAACACCTACAAGTATGCTGGACTGCCACCAGGCCCTATTTCCATGGCCTCCATTACTAGCATCGATGCAGTGTTAGAAAACGAACAACACAATTACATCTACTTCTGCGCAAAGCCTGACAACTCTGGTCAACATGCTTTCGCCAGAAATCTCGCCGCTCACAATGCAAACGCGCGAAAATTTCAGCGATGGCTCAATAAGCAGCGAATTTATAAATAATTATATCCTGACAATTTGCCATAATTTTACGCTAAATATATATATGTAATATACTTATTATCATATAGTTAAGCTTTTAATGCTCGCTCTGACGATATTTGCTACTTAAGTCTATCACATGATCAAAATTTCTTATCCATTATGGAATGACTTTGGTATTAGCAAGAGTTAATATATGTCTGTGGTATTATTATGTCACAAGGCAAAAATCATGATGGTAATCCTTTAGATAAAATTGTAAAACTTAGTCATTACCGTCTACTAACACCCAATGAGGATAGAATAGTGCAAAAAACGTGTATTGCTTTAGTTCGACCATGTTTTCAAAGCTTACTTAAGCTTTGGGTTGCTACGCTATTGTTACTTAGTTTCTCCGCTCATGGATTCTCCTTTTCAGAGTCTTCCAACAACTTGTCTGAAGAGGTAGAAAGGATATTGAAGAAGTCCAATCAGCATGGCTACTTCGAGAAAAATGTGGGACAGTGGAATTCCTCTTTCCTAGGACTTGCCCAGGGGAGTAACATGAATGTAAGATTTTACGAGGATAAAATTTCTTTCATTTTGACAAGTGATGACCAACAAGATGTGTTTGTTTATAATATGCGGATGTTAAACATGAACAAGGATGCTCACTTGACATTCAAGAACAAGAAAATCGGACATAAAAATTATTTAAATTGTGTGGATACCGTTCCCTTGTTTGAAGAAGTTAGGTATAAAAGTGTCTACCCAAATATCGATCTCAGATTTTATATCAATCAGAATAGCGAATTAGAATTTGATTATATTATTCTGCCTGGAGGAAATCCAGCTGATATCAACTATATATTAGATGGTGTGGAGTCTATAAAGGTTATAGAAGAAGGGGCTTTGACATATTGTAGCCCATTCGGGGAGTTGAAAGCAAGTAAACCTTACACTTATCAAGGAGTACTGAATGAGACAGTAGAAATTGCATCAAGATATGTAATACAAAATGACAGTATTTCCTTTTCTATCGATGAATTTGACACGGCACAAGCATTGATTATAGATCCTACAGTTTTTGAATGGAGCACATACCTTGGAGGTAGTGGATTGGTGATTTCATCACCGGAGGAATTTTATCAAGAAGGAGAATTTTTGTACGTTACTGGTTTAGAGTCTGAAACGCAAGGCATATATGACTATCCTGTAACGCCTGGATTATATTTGCCGAATACATCTAGTTCCAATATCATAAATCTTGTTGTTTCTAAGTTTGACACACTAGGCAATCTACACTATAGTACATACCTACCTTTTGATTCAGACGGAACAAAAGTATCTGACTTTGCATTTGATGATAATAGTGTCTTTTTTACTTTTGGTTTTGCAGATCATGTAAATTTTTTACCAGGAATATCGAGCACTGCTTTTGATGCTACCCGTAGTACAAATTCAGCAGAAGCAGTAGTGGGGAGGTTGGATAGTGCAGGGCTTTTACAATGGTCTACTTATCTTGGCGGATCTAGGGAAGATTATTCTAGTGGAATTTCCGTAGCGGATGGTATAGTTGCCGTGGTAGGGTCAACTAATTCAACTGATTTTCCATTGCATCAAGCTAACGTTGCAAATATTGGTGGAGACACAGATGGATTTTTAAGTAAATTCGATTATAACGGAAACATTCTGTATAGTTCGTATCTCGGAGTTTCTAATCCAACATTTCCAGTCGCTAATCATACAGTGGTAACCAAAAACGGATATACAGGGGTTAGTTTTTTCCTGCGTGCAGGGACCACTGTACCTGTCACGCAAAGTCCAGTGCCGCCTCTGTCTTTAGCCAATAATAGTTTAGTGCATTATTTATATGATGCTAATAATAACATCCATTATTCAACGCAATACAATAATGAAGGAATAAGAATCTCAGATATTGAATTTGATGGAAACCAATTATGTTTACTTTCCACACAATCCGGAAACAGTGGGTACACTTCGTCAGGCGCTTATATAACTAATAATTTAACAGGTGGTACAAACTCCCATCTCTATTGTGTGGATGTGCCGAGTTCATCACTAAGTTTTGCCACTTATAATTTCAATAATGCCACCACGGAAGTGAATAATCAAATACAAGTTGAAAATGGCAATATATATGTCGGGGGTATAATGGAGCCTCAAGGAAATTTTGAAAATCAAGTATACTTACAAAAATTTGATGTACAGGGCAACCTTGTATTTCAAAAGGACTTTGGGTACACAGCGTCTACTTTTGTAGGTTTAGAGGTATACAATGGTGAAGCACTACTATATGTTGATGCAAATCCTGCAGATCATGTTTTTAGTCCTACTTTAGATGCAGTCCAAATCAATCCAATAAATTCTGCTGTGAAATCCAGTTATTTGATGCGAACAGACGCAAGTGGTAACTATACCTATGGAACGTGGATTTCAGGTAGCAGTGACTCTCAAATCCTTACAGCGTTTTTATACAATGGGAGTATCTATGCAATGGGTACCACTTCTTTAGGCTTCCCTACTACAGTAGGTGCTTATCAAACACTGCATGGTTCTCTTCCTGCATCAAATACAGCGGACATAAACTCAAATTTCTATGTTCTAAAAATAAATGACGCGGACTGTATAGACGATCTTAGTCCTGAAAATATTATTCAACCAGATTATATTGAGGTGTGCATGAACGGTACAGTTCCATTTCTAGATGGACCGGATATCGGGATAATTGAAGATAGTCTACCTCATTATTTAATTAATAATGTACTTACCCAAGGAAATAACAATTTTTTTATAAATTATCAGTGGCAGATTAGTTTTGTAGGTAGCTCGGATTGGATAGATATTGCTGGGGCTACTAATCCAGCTTACCAACCTCAACCATTAGCAGATGATGCTGAGTTTAGAAGGATTATCTATTTGGAATACGCAGGTTGTTTTTTTGCGGACACCTCCAATCTAAGTTTAGTAGAGGTCAATGAATTTTATGCTCCAAATCTGCCCCCAGATACTGTGTATTACAAATGCGCAACAAGTGCTATAAATCTTGATGTCACAGCCGCAGGCGGTACGCCACCTTATAATTATCAATGGTCTCCTACTGTAGGGCTCAATAATCCTAATATTGCAACACCTATAACTAACGTTTCAGAAAGTACTATTTATAATGTTGAAGTTACCGATCAAAATGGATGTTTATTTATAGAGCAGTTTACAGTCCGCGTCTACGAAGCGGACGCTGGAGATGAGATGATTTCTTGTATTGGTACTGGTGTACAAATAGGAACACCTCATGTCGCACCTGGTATACCAGGCTTTACATACAGTTGGTCCCCTACTCTTGGATTAAGTAATCCTACAATAGCACAACCAATTGCGAATCCACCTGGACCAATTACTTATACGGTAAGTATTAATGGCCCTGATAATTGTACAGTCACTGATGATATTTTAGTGGAACCGATTCAAACTGTGGCTAATGCAGGAGCTGACCAAACTTTTTGCTTTGGTGGCAGTGTACAAATTGGTGAACTCAATGATTCAGACTATGATTTTGTTTGGTCTCCAAGTCAGTATTTGAATAATAATTTATTGAGTAATCCAATTGTCAATCCTGATGAATTGCCTCAGAATAATCCGATAACTTATTATGTTACAAAAGTGCATAAAGTAACGGGGTGCACAGATTTTGATTCCACCTTGGTCTATATAAATAATGCGGAAGCGGGACATGATTTTTGTGGGCCGCGCTTTATTGGCTCGCCAGACCATTCTTCTGGCTTAGCTTCCTTTCAGTGGACCGTTCTATCTGGAGATGTCTCAAGCATCGTAGGTCAAGAAAATAATCCCACTCCATACGTTTCACCAAATCAACCAACACTATATCGATTAGCGGTAACGTGGAATGGTGTAACTTGTATTGATCAGGTATTTGTTCCAGAGTGTGGTTGCCTAATACCAGATGCAGGTGCCATATCTGATTTTAATTGTGAAGTTGGCGATACAAATTACAATACTGTAGTCTTTGGAAGCAACATTGATACGAGTAGATATAATTATTTATGGTCTCCTTCTCTAGGAATTCCAAATCCCACAAGTCCATTCTCTCAGAATTTTACTATTTCTTTAACGACTGCCACCACGTATACATTAACAGCAAGTTTAAAAACTAATCCTTCAGTGAGTTGCTCATCTTCAGTAGTATTATTTCCAGCTCCACCACCCTTTCCTTTTGCGCATGCAAAAGATACTATTACTTGTTTAGGGCTTGGAGTTAATATAGGAGGACCTACGATTGCTGGGTGGACAGCAACTTGGACGCCAGATAATGGCACTTTAGATCAAACTTCTGTTTTTAATCCCGTTGCCACTCCAACAGAGCTAAGTACATATGTCGTAACCATAGAGGAAACTTCTTCTGAATGTCAAATTAGAGATACTGCAATAGTAGAGATATTTGATATCGTTGCAGATGCAGGGCAGGATGCAACCTATTGTGAAAATAGTATAGTGGAATTGGGAACTCCTGCTATCCCAGGTTTAGTATATTCATGGGAACCAAGTTTGGGGATTACTAATAGTAATATGGCACAGCCCATAGATACAATCTTTGCTACCACCATTTATTATTTAACAGTATCTGACTCTGCAAATACTTGTAGTGTAGTTGATACCTTAGTGTATACAGTTGTGAACAATCCAACCGCTAATGCTGGTGAGAATACTTTGATTTGTCAAGGTGGCTTAGGTGTGCAAATTGGGACACCTGCTATACCAGGTAACACTTATGCTTGGTCACCAACAACAGGTTTGAGTGATCCAAATATTGCCCAACCATTTGCTAACCCAAATAGTACTACTCTGTATACATTGACAGTGGCTAACAATGCAGAAGGTTGTTTTTCTACTGATGCAATAACAGTTACTGTTTCGAATGGTGAAGCAGTGGATGCTGGTTCGAATCAAATTGTATGTCTTAATAGCACTGTCCAAATTGGTACTTCTCCACCTGAGACAGGCTATTCATATTCATGGAGCCCTGCTACGGGACTCAACAATCCGAATATTGCAGAACCTACGGCAACAGTCACTGATACCATTACCTATACTGTTACAGTGACTTCACCTACGGGATGTATAGTTCAGGATACCGTTGCTTTAATGCCTTCCATTCCTATAGTGGATGCAGGCGAAGATATTACTACTTGTCCAAATATAGATGTTATCATTGGTACAGCGGCCTTACCTGGATATTCCTATCTGTGGTCTCCGACTACGGGATTAGATAATCCCAATCTTGCACAGCCTACCTTATCGACCTCTGCAAACCAAGTCTATACCTTGACTGCAACAGATGCGAATGATTGTGATGCTACTGATCAGATAATGGTAAGTGTGCAAAGTGTCAGTGTAGATGCAGGGCCAGATCAAAGTATTTGTTCCGCAGGTGTGACGATTGGAACCCCTACGCAAGGCTCTGATTTTACTTATAGTTGGTCACCAGCAAATTCTCTCAATAATGCAAATGTTGCCCAGCCAATAGCTACACCAAATACTGAAACAATGTATACGGTAACAATTACTCAATTGTCTACTGGTTGTACTGCAAGCGATGTAGTAACAGTGACTCCAGCAACGACTACCGATGCTGGGCCAGATAGAATAGTATGTCAAGGCGAAAGTGTTCTACTTGGAACACCAGGTTTGCAAGGCCTTAGCTACAGCTGGTCTCCTGCTACAGGATTGGATAATCCCAACATTGCGCAACCAACAGCAACCGTATCGTCATCCATACAGTATATATTGACTGTATCTAATGGCGCTTGTGCCTCTAGTGACGAAGTACAAATTGATTTACATCCAAATCCAGATGTAACTTTAAGTGATTTTGAAGCAGTCTGTCTTGGATCCTATGTGCAGATAGGGCCAATGCCAGTTTCTTCTTTTCGATATAGTTGGTCACCGGCACTTGGCTTGAGTGATCCAACTATCGCTAATCCGATTGCTTGTCCTTCGATGACTACAATCTATAATCTGGTAGTTACAGATTTGATCAGCGGCTGTTCTACTGAAGAAAATGTTACGGTCAATGTAGCGAATAATCCTCCGCCAGAACCAGATGCAGGTCTTGATAAAGAGCTATGCCCAGATGAAAATACTCAAATTGGAGTGCCAAACCAAGATAATAAATATTCCTATGTTTGGAGTCCAACTACATATTTAACTAATCCATTCGCACCGATCAGCAATGTCATAATCCCTAGTAATGTGCAAGGTTCATTGACATACATTTTGACTGCTATTGATCCTGAAAGTGGTTGCGAGGGTCAAGATACAGTGCTAATTAATATCAATGATAATCCTTTGGTACCATTGATACCAGACGTACAAGCTTGTCAAAATAATACTGTGTTTCTGTGTGAAGATTGTACAGAAAATCCTAATTATTCTTATGCCTGGAGCCCAGGTAATGCAGTATCTGATTCTACCTCACTAAATATTTCTGTGATTGTAGAACATACAACTACTTTAGAACTTTCGGTTACAAATAATCAGACTGGATGTACGAGTTCAAGTGCTGTCATCATTGAGGTTAACAATCAGACTAGCCCAAATGCCGATGCAGGAGCTGACCAGGTGATTTGTTTAGATGAAGTTATATCGATAGGCCAATCAGATGATGGAGATACCTATGCCTGGTATCCTGTAAACTTAAGATCATACCTGTCAGATGCTTTTATTTCAGATCCAAGTTTTACTCCTGTAGATACGGGAAGTTTTATTCTGTGGCTAGAGGTGGAAAATACAGAAGGCTGCACGAGTGTAGACACTATAGTGATAGATGTGCTCAACGATGTAACGATAGATGCGGGAACTTCTTTTTTCACTTGTGAATCTAGCGTTTTTTTAAATGCCAGCTCGAATATGCGTCAAGGTATGTGGTCTCTTTTTAGTGGTCCGAATAGTCCAATTATTACCATGCCCCATGATTCTATAACTCAAGTTACATCTTTGACGCCAGGAACTTATAAATTTGCATGGACTATTATGGATACTGAGGTGTGCAATAATGGAGATTTCGACTTAGTTACAGTAGAAGTATTGCCGAAGCCAAATACTAATATTGGACCTGATATCACCTTATGTCTCAATGAGGAGCAAGAAATTGGAGGGGCTAATCAAGGTTTGATATATACCTGGTATCCTGAGAATTTAAGGCCATATTTGTCTGACCCTTTTAGCTCAAATCCTATTTTCACAGCAACTGATTTTGGCGAATTTACCTTATGGTTAGAAGTAGAAAATGTAGCAGGCTGTGTCAGTCAAGATACCATGGAAATCTCCGTACTTGAATCAGTTGTTGTCGATGCCGGCAATGAAGTTGTGACTTGTGATAGGGAGATAAGCTTGAGTGGTTCAGCTTCAATTGGCGGAGGTATGTGGATATCAATGGGTGGGCCAAGTACCCCCCTGATACACTCACCAACCAGTGCTATGACACAAGTTACCCAAATAGTGCCAGGTACCTATACATTTGGCTTTAGTACCACTGCAACGAATATTTGCAATCCCGATGAAGTGGATACGGTCGAAGTCATTATTCTGGAAACCCCAGATGCTGATGCTGGGCCTAATGTTACTATTTGTGACGATGAAACAACTGTACTTGGACCAAACACGGTAAATGGAAGCGGTAGCTATGAGTGGTTTCCTGTCAGTCAAAGAGCTAATCTTTCTGATGCCTTCGTTAGAAACCCGACCTATACTCCTTCAAGTACAGGATTTTTTGAATTGTGGGTAGAAATGACCAATATGGACGGTTGTACGCATACAGATACCATGGAGTTGGAAGTGCTGGGCTACGCAATCACCACCGTAGTAGACCCTATTGTTACTTGTCAACGAGAAGCAAATCTACAAGCTACGATATCAGATGGACAAGGTGAGTGGGTATTTGTCAACGGGCCAAGTATGCCAGCAATAGAAAATCCATCTAGTCCAACTACTAGTGTGAGTAATCTAGTCCCTGGAATGTATACTTTAAGTTGGGTAGTTGTTTCAGAAGATGTCTGTAATGAAGGCGAGGCCAAAAATATCACATTGGAGGTATTGAATGCTCCGCAGCCAGAAATTAATATTATTTGCAGTACCATTAATAATGAAACGTCATTTAGCTATACAGTTTTAGTGGCAGCAGATGGTGCCATAGGAGATTATGATATTGCAGGTTTTGATAATCATACTGGATTAGCATTTGATCAGGTCCATGGTCCATTCGGTCCATTTATTATTGCTAATTCAGATTTTGAACTGGTCTTTTCATTTGAAGGTACGGAGTGTGATAATGTAGTCAGAAATGTAGTTCCCAATTGTCAAACTACAGATTTTGGAGACTTGCCTGATTCAGCTGCTGGGACAAGTGCAGGGAATTATGAAACCTATAGCTACAATAATGGACCTTCGCACAAGATAGTAGAAGGACTTAGAATAGCTGCGCTTCTAGACACCGAAGAAGAAGCTCTTGTATCAACGGATGCTTTAGGGGATGGAAATGATGAAGATGCTTATGCTTTTATCAATGGTATGGAGTTGATTAAAGAAGCTATTTACGTTTTGCCGCTACAAATACTAAATACAACTGGAGAGACAAGTTTCCTTGAGATTTGGGTAGATTGGAACGGGGACGGAGATTTTATGGATTTGGATGAGTTTGTTCTGGATGAACAAGATGATAGCAATGGCAACTTCTCCTCTCCTACTTGGAATTTGACCATACCTACTCATACAGTTGAAAATCAGAATATAGGAATGCGTATCCGACTGAGTTTGCGAGACAATATGACTCCTTATGGTCAAGTAGACAGTGGTGAAGTAGAAGATTATTTATTCCGAGCGGTGGTAAATGATGATTTATGTTTGCCCCTAGTTATCAGGATAGAAAATTAATTGACACACACCTTTTAAAGGCTATCTCTAGTCTTATCTTTCTTTGTGTAAATCTTATACAGAAAGTTTAGCCCAATAATCAGCCATATAAAATTGACCAGTACAAAAGGGTACGCTACGGTATACATCGCATAGACGAACAAACAAGCCGCTCCGCCCAAATTGATGAGTTGATATTTCACGGATTCAGGGGCTAGTTTTTTGCTACTTACCAATACATATGCCACAATAAGCAATGCAGATCCAGACCATCCTATTATTTGAAAAAATATATCGGGCATTTTAGTCTCCTTTTAAATATTCCTAAATGGTATTTGTTGATTACTTTTGTCTTGCAAAATATGTAGTGCAATGATAGAAAAATTACTTGAAGGATTAAGGCAAAAGGAGGTTCAATTGGTTGCTGTGTCTAAAACACGAAGCAACGAGCAAATCATGGAGCTGTATAATGCAGGGCAGCGCGTATTTGGAGAGAATAGAGTACAGGAGCTGGTGCGCAAAAATGAGAAGCTCCCTAAGGACATTGAGTGGCATCTCATCGGCCATCTTCAAACCAATAAAGTAAAGCAGATTGCTGGATTCGTTAGCATGATTCATTCTGTTGATAGTAAACGCATCTTGCAAGAAATAAATAAACAAGCTGCAAAACACAAGCGAGTCATCAAGGTGCTTTTGCAGATTCATATCGCGCAGGAGGAAGCTAAATTTGGCTTTGATGCAAATGAGATCAACGAGATTCTAGAGGCCATACATCAACTTGAATTTCCCAACATAAAGGTATGCGGACTCATGGGCATGGCGACCTATACCGACGATGAATCACAAGTAAGAAAGGAATTCAAATCACTTTCAAATCTATTTGACTCTATAAAGACACACGCTGCGCTTGATGACGATTTTCAAGTCCGATCGATGGGTATGTCAGGTGACTATGCACTGGCCATTGAAGAGGGCTCTAATATGGTTAGAATTGGGAGCTTACTTTTTGCTTAGCGCCAAGGTTTACATTTTCACAAATTTATGGGTAGACTGCTTTCCGTCTTTTTCCATCAAAACAAAATAGACACCAGCACCTAAGTTAGAGACGTTTAATTCGTTTCCAAATGCAGGCGCTATGAGTTCTTGGCCAAGGATAGAGAAAACGGTCATAGAGACTGTAACTTTGTCTTGTACACGCAATAGATCTGTTACCAAATTGGAAACTAGCTTAATGTCTAGATTATTCTGTACTGAATTTGTAGATACCGTAGGAGCTTTTATGTCAGTTCTAAAACCGCTCAGTCCTCCCCTTCTGTTACCAATAAAAGCCTCATAGAATCCATCATTATTAATATCTACAAAAGATGGAGCTACCTGCTCTCCTATTCTTATATCTCCCAATTCATCATCGAGAAGTGTGAATGCGCTTTCTACTTCATTACTGACTTGATACATTTGCAATGCTCCGTGCACAGTACCAGTGATGAGGACAGTGCCGTCTTCTGTTTCTAAAAATACTGGTTTGCTGTGACCTACAATGAATGGAAAAATTCGAGTATCAATTTGTCCATAAAACTCAGAATTTTCAGGAGCTTCTAGATCTGGATTGAATGCTGGATCGGTGCTCGTTCCTATGTTTTTCATGAAGTTGATGTTTCCGTTTCTTTCTCCAATGATTAGGTCTAACAAACCATCCTTATCTGCATCATAAAAAGTAGGTGCTGAAATCTTTCCTACGTCCAAGGAATCAAAACTAGGTACAATTTGTCCAAAAGTCATTGCGGCACCTGGTCCAGCAGTATTGATCACCTCAAAAATGCTACCATTGGTTTCTCCTACATACAAGTCCAAATCACCATCAGCATCCAAATCCGCAAAAGTGGGGATAAAGTCAAATGCCAAACTATTGAAGCGTTGAAAGTCTAACCAATTTTCATCCACCAACTCAAAGGTAGGCTCTGTTGCGGATCCTTCATTTAAAAACAAATATAGCCTCGCGTCTTTTTCCCCACCTGTGACAAAGGTAGTCTCTGTACCCACTACAAGATCAAGTAAGTCATCACCATTCACATCCGCAAAAGCAGGACTCGCGATCGTTCCTAAGTCTAGCATCTCAGAACCAAACAAATTTTTGCTCTCCAGTTCAAAAAGGGGCATATCTGTCTCACCTGTATTCTTATAGTACCAGACATTATTGATATCTAACGCATTATTGATGTTGTTGGGGGCCGATACAAAGTCTTTCACATTGTCTCCATCTATGTCTAGATAAAAAGCACCCGGAAAAATAGGAATGTCAACTGGCTCACTGGCCATATCTGGGTAAGAGATTATTTGTCTATTGAACCAGGCATCATCTGGTTCACCAGCATTTTCTAAGAGGGTAATATTATTAAAAGCCAAGTCGCCCAATAATAATTCAAAGTCGCCATCTCCGTCGTGATCAATATTGAGGACAGTTGAACCAGCATGACGCGTAGTCACATTATCTGGAGCAAAGGTGTTCGCGCAGCCATCTGGATCTGGCGAAAGCTCTACCTCCTCCGTTAAGCCAGATTCAAAGAATCCGCCGTAGCAGTCATCCACTCTAACGAATTCAAAATCATCAATGCTTCCACCGCGCTCCAAGGTGAAGTTTTGATACCATTCCACATATCCTCCTAAGAAATTAAAGGTGATAATATCGATATCTCCATCTCCATCAATATCCTCGAAGGAAGGTATATCCGAATTCAATACCGCGATATTTGAGAAGGAACCATTGTCCAGCTGAAACTCAAGTACAGCGGGAGCAAAATTAGGAGAATCTACAATGTCAAAATCAATGACACCGTCTGTGTATTTTCCTTTAAATACACTCACTCCTGGAATACCTGGTTCGACAGAAAAACAAAAGATGTCTTCTATACCATCCTTGTTATAATCAAGCATCAGTAGAAAGTTATCGATGGCAGGAAAATTTGCAGCAAAGCTTGGGTCAAAAGTAAAACCATCTCCTTCTCTTAACATTGGAATAATGACAGACCCAATTCTATCAAAAATCAGCACATCCATTAAGCCATCATTATTCAAGTCCGCATTGGAAAACTGTGGAGCGTTTAAACCACCCGCAAAAGGATTGGAAAGCTCCTTTCCATCAACAATAAATTTAGCAATATTATCAGCGGTGAATTGCTGTGAAAGCACCGTAGAGCTGCATAATAGCGTAGCTAAGAGTATAAGCGGTAAACGGAGATAGTAACTAGTCATTTTGTGGGTATTTTAATTGTAAGAAAGGTACAATAATATCTACTTCTGTACAATGAACGCTTAAATAATACAATATACTTTACAGGCTTATGTCAAATCCTTGCTAAACTGCGTGTAACATCGCCTACGGACAATACATAACAAGTAAAAGAAGGCCTTGTTGAATTGAAATTACTATGGATGTATTGGTTTTGGAGATTGCCTCTTAGGTAGGGCTTTGGACGTTCTTTTTTGGCTCTTTATATTTGGTGAGGTGAGTGGGCTATCCTCTCCTGATGGATCCTGCTCTTGTCTATCTCGTTTTTGCTTATCTTCAATGTTGAGCTTCATAAGCTTAAGGTAATTTAGTTTCACCTGATGTGACCTTATTTTTTCAGCCGGATATTCTATTGTTGGTAACAAATCTTGAGCATCACTTGTTAAAGCAAAGCAAATTGTAAAAAGCAGCATCATGATATATTTAACGCTAAAACTTCTCATACCTTTGATCTAAAGAATCTTCGTTAAAGGAATAATCTAGGTAAATATAAAGATTTTTTTAATACATTACCATCTCACTTCATCTCAATACTAATTTATATGGCCAGATCGCAAAAAATATCATTCGAAAATACCGACGGTTTTGAATTATCCGCTTTCTTAGAGTTACCTGCAGATACAAAACCATACGCTTTTGCAATATTTGCCCACGTTTTTACAGGCAACAAAAGTCTTACTGCAACAAGGCATATTGCTAGAGGTCTCACACGAAATGGGATAGCTGTGTTGCGATTCGACTTTACCGGTCTTGGGGAAAGTGAAGGTGATTTTGCGGATACAAATTTTAGTAGTAATGTCAAAGATATTTTAGCAGCAGCAAATTATTTAGAGCAAAACTATATGGCCCCTAAGATATTGATTGGCCATTCTCTTGGTGGCGCTGCAGTCATTTTCGCATCCTCGCAACTCGATAGTGTAAAGGCAGTCGCTACCGTAGGTGCGCCTTCAGATCCAGAGCATGTTACCCATCTTTTAAGAGATAAAGTAGATGATATCATAAATCTAGGTAAGGCAAAAGTGAATATTGGTGGAAGAGAATTCATGATCAAGAAACAGTTTTTGGACGATCTGCAAAACAAAAATATGTTTGAGATTTTAGGAGACTTAAAAAAACCTATTATGGTCTTACACTCCCCACAAGATACTGTAGTGGAAATAGATAATGCCGCTCAAATCTATCATGCCGCTTTCCATCCAAAAAGTTTTGTTTCTTTGGACGGAGCTGATCATATGTTGTCCAACAAAGGTGACGCTTCCTATGCTGGAGACATTATTGCCAATTGGGTAAAGCGATATATAGTAGTACCCAAAAAAAAATTACTCAAAACTGATTCTAGCGTAGTAGCAAAACTAGGAAGTGTAGGGTTTGCCGCGGAGATTAGAGCGGGTGAACATGGACTCATTGCTGATGAGGGGGAAGATATAGGAGGTGAAGACTTTGGACCATCTCCATATCAATATCTATCAGTAGCCTTGGCCTCTTGTACTGTGATGACTTTGCAGATGTATGCTCGAAGAAAAAAGTGGCCTCTAGAAAATGTTGTGGTTCACATTGATTACGATAGAAGATATGCAGAAGATTGCAAAGATTGTAGTGAGGAAGAGAAAAGAATTGAAGTCTTTCGAAAGAAAATTGTCTTGGAGGGAGATCTAGATGAGGCGCAAAAAAATCGCTTATTAGACATAGCAGACAAGTGTCCAGTGCACAGAACGCTCAATAAATCTGTTCTTATTGAATCTGTTCTTATGAATGATGAGTCCGCTCCGAAAAGTCACGAAACCACAAAATGACTCAATAATAAATTTGCATAATGGAAGGTTCTAAATTCAAGAATACAAAAAAAAGCCAGTGCATTCGCACTGGCTTTTTTTGTTAAGCTACTCGATTTAATCTAATGGCCACATCATTTTTTTCTTCAATCCTTCTGGCATTCCTTTTTTACCCCCTTTCTTTTTATTGAAAGGCTTCTTCTTTTTGCCAGCCTGACTATTGTCCGATTTCTGATCCTTAGGATTCTTGTTCTCTTTGGACTTATGACTTGCCTTAGGCTTGTTTTCTTTTGGATGCGTCTTCTTAGGATCTTTCTTTCCAGAAGTAATTTGCTGCTCAGGCGATTTCTCCTCGGCAGCTCGCGCTCGCTTTTCAGTAAACTTAGACTTTGGCGGTTTACGCTTATCTAACTTCTTTTTATTTCTATTTCCTTTGTCGCGAGGGTTTCTATTCTGCTGTTGTTTGTCCTCTTTATTTTCAGACAAGGCAGGATCCTCGGCACTCTGCGGAAATGGATGGTCACTGATAACATCCAATTTCTTTCCGATTAGCTTTTGTATGTCTTTTACGTATGCTCGTTCGGTGTGGTCGCAAAACGAAATAGCAACACCGTTCTTACCAGCTCTCCCTGACCTTCCAATGCGGTGAACATACGTTTCCGGCATATTGCTAATCTCAAAATTAATCACATATTCTAGGCTATCTATATCGATGCCTCTAGCAGCGATATCCGTTGCTACCAGTGCCCTTAGCTTCTTATCCTTAAATGCCTTGAGGGCCTTCTGTCTATTGTTTTGCGATTTGTCTCCATGGATGGCTGCTGCCTTGGTCCCCTTCTTAGTCAGCATTCTCGCGACTTTATCCGCACCATACTTCGTCCTAGTGAAGACTAGTACACTTTCTATTTCAGGATTTTCCAATACGTGTAACAATAAACTTCTCTTCAGCTTTTTATCTGTATAGTACAGACGCTGTTGTATGGTGTCTACTGTAGAGGAAACAGGCGTTACCTCTACCTTCACAGGCTTTTGTAAGATGCCATTAGCAAGCTTAACTATATTGTCAGGCATAGTCGCAGAGAAAAACAAGGATTGTCTTTTTTCTGGAATCACCTTCAGTAGCTTCTTGATGTCATGGATAAAACCCATGTCCAACATCCTATCTGCCTCATCTAGCACAAACAACTTGAGGGTCTCAAGATTGATAAAGCCTTGATTCATCAGATCGAGTAATCTCCCAGGCGTAGCCGTCAGGATATGCACCCCTTTTTTGAGTTTACGGACTTGTTCATTTTGATTTACGCCACCAAAGATGACCGTAGATTTGATATTGGTATGCTTTGCGTAAGCCTTGAAGTTGTCGTCTATCTGGATAGCGAGCTCTCTAGTCGGCGTTACGATCAAGCATCTTATCTTGGGTTTCGCATCTTTATCTTTTTCTCGTTCATGTACGAGCTGCAATATCGGTATAGCGAATGCTGCCGTTTTTCCACTTCCAGTCTGTGCGCAGCCAAGTACATCACGTCTCTCTAGTATATGGGGTATCGCTTTCTGTTGTATGGGTGTTGGATTCTCATATCCCTTCTCTGCTAAAGCTTTCAAGATCGGGTCCACGAGATTCAATTCTTTAAAGGACATATCAGTTTTTATAGTGAATTACCACTTGTATGTTCTAGGTGCCGTATTAGCTAATAATGTAATCTGACGGCAATCTTAAAATAAAATGGTACTGACTCTCTTTAGAGTCATATTTTTAAAAAACACAAATATAGGGTTCCCTACCCTCTAATGTCTATTTATTTAACGTTATTCTTTCAACATCTTGATTATTGCCAACTAAATGACTCTTAGTGCGTCGCATAAGCCACACATAATCAGGCAGTAGTCGATAGATAGTTAAGGTATGCGTGATATCAGGTATATGTCCTTACTCAGGGCATTCGTCTACCAGCATCTCAGGAGTGATAATCATCATGGTCCCAAATGATGTAGAAACAACCTCTAAACCTGTTGTATCTGCTATGCTCGCTAAGGGACAAAGCTCCGGTATGGTAACGGCGCCTGAGATGCTAAAATCAGCGATGGTTCCTATATCGATTCCCTCATCATCAAACCTAGGTGTAATCTTCGCTTTAGATAGCCAGCTATAATCATTGTCTGGACGAATAGCGTCGATGAAGGTACTCGCTGGCATAAGAAGCGAATCTGGATCCATATTCTCCCCTGATTCATTGACAGTTGTGCTATAAAGTTGAAGATCCATGGTATTTCTAGGCATAGATAGATTACTAAGTGCAGTTAGATCTGTCAAGAACGGATTCTCAACTATTCTAGCCGCTCTTCCAAAATTGACTCTGTTCAAGCTAGGTCTCCATGCCTCTAATATAGGGTTGTCCACTAGCACAAGAGAGTCTATAAAGAGCTCATCATAAAGCTCTTCATTTTGCTCCTGCCCTATTTGAATGTCCTCCAATAAGTCATTATCTATCACTACAAAGAAGTCTTCAATCTCTGCACACTGCGGCAAATTTATAGTCCTGAGATTTGAGCAGCCTATAATAGAGATTCCGCTTCTAAATTGTTCTATTGTGGATAGAAATTCCAGGTTAAATATCTCGTCTGAATTAATCGTCAAGGAACCTAACAAAAATCTGAATTCTGAGAAAAAGGAAAGGTTTGTGATAGGTGATCCGCAAGAGCCATCTGATAGTATGGTCACATTGCCTCTAAATGCATTGTCAGGGTTCCTTTCATCAAAGATACCTTGTATCAATAGCGGAGCAATACTGTCTACATCTTCTTGACAAGATAAGATAACTTCATCTGGGAATATAGGCGCGGGTTCCTCACAGGCTGAAAAAATGAATAGGGCAATTACGCAAAAGGCTAAAAGGATTCTCATGTTTTATTTTTATTCTAACGCAAAAGTATTGAAATATTGTGAAATGTTACTCGTCTATTTTTGTTGTGCAGTTATATTTACGTTTCTCCTTGGATTTTGGTTTACTGTTGTTGATGGGCCATCCAGATCCATATAGACGCAATATCTTGCGTCTATACAGACTGGACCACGTCGTACGTTGTATCCCTGGCCTCCGCACAGGTAGACGCATGTTATGCGTCTCTACCTCTGGGCCACCCGCACAGGGATGTCACTGCCACCGTTTGTCCTTTCGCTCTCCGAGCGACGAGCTCTGGGCGCTTCGCTACGCCGCGATGGTGGGCACGGGTTGACGCAATGAATGGTTCAGCACCGCATGCCCATTTAAGTGCTTATGCTCCTGTTTGTTGATAAACAATTGCAATGCTTCTGTATGGGCCGCATTTTGTATGGATCTTGTTTTGACTTAGGCGGGTGCGACGGCGCTCGCGCCCAAAGCGAGTCGCTCGGAGAGCGCAAGAACAAGGGATGGAAGCGATATAGGATACGGGTAGGTAGAGAAAAGGCACGCCTTTTCTCCGCAGCGTCGGCCCATCCTATACAAGCGCACAGCCCGGTCCTGTGCAGACGGAGGTTTTTCCCGGAGTATGCATCAGGATGGTCCCTCCTCAATAGGCTTAAAAATAAAAAGGGGAAAATTCATATTAGCGTTTATCAAAAAAAGCTTCTAGTGGTGAACATATTCTAAAGGAGAATCATTATCATTGCGGAATAATTATTAAACAATAATCAGACATGTTTTCTGCTAGTGAAAAATTAAAAGAAAAGGGATTGAAAGTTACGCCGCAGCGGCTAGCAATCTATAAGGTCGTTCATGATATGAAGAACCACCCTACTGCTGAAAATGTTGCGGATGCCATCAAGTCTGACTTTCCGAGTATATCTGTCGGTACGGTATATAAAGTGCTCAATGTGTTGGTGGAAAATGCTCTGCTCAAAAAAGTGAAGAGCGAAAAAGACATCATGCGCTACGATGCGATGGTCGAACATCACCATCATCTCTACTGCAATGAGACGGATCGGATCATGGACTACGCTGATAAGGAACTGGACGAACTCGTGGCCGATTATTTCAAGAGAAAAAAGATTAAAAATTTTAAAATTGAAGACGTAAGGCTTCAGATAACCGGTAAATTTAAAAAGTAAATAAAACATAACAGTATGGACGGAATAGAAAAGTGTCCTTTCTTTAGTGGTACGAACACTAACGTGAAGGAACAAACCAAAGCAGTAGATTGGTGGCCAAAAGTGCTCAATCTCGATATCCTGCATCAGCACGATACCAAAACTGACCCTATGGGTGAGGAATTTAATTACAGAGAAGAGTTTTTGAAGCTCGATTTGGAGGCTGTAAAAACAGACCTAAAAGCGATGATGACGGAAAGCCAAGACTGGTGGCCTGCGGATTGGGGGCACTACGGTGGCTTGATGATCAGAATGGCATGGCACGCGGCTGGTACCTATAGAACTGCGGATGGTCGTGGAGGTAGTGGTACAGGTAACTTGCGTTTTGCGCCATTGAACTCTTGGCCAGATAATGGAAACTTGGACAAGGCAAGAAGACTACTTTGGCCGATCAAGAAGAAGTACGGAAACAAATTATCCTGGGGAGATTTGATGATCTTGGCAGGTAATATGGCCTATGAATCTATGGGCTTCAAGACCTTTGGTTTTGTTGGTGGTAGAGAAGATATCTGGGGTCCAGAAAAAGATATTTATTGGGGATCAGAAAAAGAATGGTTAGCGCCAACGGGTAGCGAAGGCAGCCGATATAATGGTGACAGTCGCGAGATGGAAAATCCATTGGCGTCTGTGATGATGGGATTGATCTACGTGAATCCTGAAGGTAGAGATGGGAAGTCAGATCCACTAAAGACTGCTGAAGATGTGCGTATCACATTCGGTCGTATGGCGATGAATGATGAAGAAACAGTGGCTCTTACCGCTGGTGGACATACCGTAGGTAAAGCACACGGTAATGCGGATGCGGACGCCTTAGGTGCAGAGCCAGAGGGAGCAGAAATTCATACTCAAGGTTTTGGATGGATGAATCCTAAGAACAACGGTAATGGTGCAGACACTGTAACCAGTGGACTAGAGGGCGCATGGACTACGACTCCTGATAGATGGAATAGAACCTACTTCAATCTTCTACTCGACCATGATTGGGAATTGACAAAGAGCCCAGCGGGTGCTTCACAATGGGAACCGGTCAACATGAAGGAAGAGGATAAGCCAGTAGATGCTCACGATCCTTCTGTAAGGAGAAATCCAATCATGACGGATGCGGATATGGCTATGAAGATGGATCCAGAATACTTGAAAATATCTAAGCGTTTCCAACAAGATCCTGCCTACTTCGAAGATGTATTTGCGAGAGCATGGTTCAAATTGACGCATAGAGATCTAGGTCCAAGAAGCAGATACTTAGGGGCTGATGCACCTACAGAAGATTTGATCTGGCAAGATAAAGTACCTACTGTAAGCTACACGCTTAGTGATGCGGATGTAGCAGCTATCAAGAAAGAGATATTGGGTTCCGGTCTAGCGGCAGCAGACTTGATCAGTACGGCATGGGATAGTGCGAGAACGTTTCGGGGGTCTGATTTTAGAGGGGGAGCTAACGGTGCGAGAATTCGCTTAGCGCCTCAAAAAGATTGGGAAGGCAATGAGCCAGCTAGATTGCAAAAAGTGCTGAACACCTTAGCGGATATTCAGTCCAACGTAGGGAAGGATATATCTATGGCGGATATGATAGTGCTTGGAGGTACGGCTGCTGTAGAGCAAGCCATCCAAAAAGCGGGTATGGACATCAAGGTACCATTCACTCCTGGTCGTGGCGATGCTACGGATGAGATGACTGATGTGGAGTCTTTTGATGTTTTGGAACCGCTGCATGATGGGTATAGAAACTGGTTGAAGAAAGATTATACCGTCAATGCTGAAGACTTGCTTTTGGATAGAACTCAGTTGATGGGATTAACTGCTCCTGAGATGACTTGTCTGATCGGAGGTATGCGCGTATTGGGTACTAATCATGGAGGTAGCCAGCATGGTGTATTCACTGATAATGTAGGGGCATTGAGCAACGACTTTTTTGTGAACCTTACGGATATGAGCTATTCTTGGAAACCAAGTGGCAAAAATACTTACAACATCGTGAACAGAAAAACGGGCGAGAAAAAATGGACGGCTACCAGAGTAGATTTGGTATTTGGTTCTAATTCTGTCCTGAGAGCGTACGCTGAGTTTTATGGTCAGGATGACAACAAAGAAAGATTTGCGAAAGACTTTGTAAAGGCGTGGACAAAAGTAATGAATGCAGATAGATTCGATTTAGAATCGCCTACCGCTTAATTTGATTTTATTTGAAAATAAAAAGGCTGCTTCATTGATTTGAAGTGGCCTTTTTTTGTGGATGAATAATACTAAAGCACTAGCCTTCTTATCAAAATAAAGACTGGAATCAGAAGCGTGAATAAAATAAAAAACGGTATGATATATACTGTCATTTCTAAAGCCAAAAACACCGACATAATCAATAGCTGAAAACCAAGCCCAAAAACAGAGTTCATCGTCATAAACCACTTTGGAAATGGTCGGCTATCTGAGGCTTTCCTATCCATGTAATAGATGGATTTGTCAAAGATGATGTAAAGCGTGTTATATGTTTTGTAGAAGAGGTCAACGGTAGCCTGAGTCTCCCCTTTCATAGCCGTTGGGATGCTGTCTTCGAATATCCTACTCGTGGTATCGCCGCTGACCGTATTGCGCAGGATTACGTAATAATAGTTGTATAGCGTGCCTTGTAGTTGAATGCCAAGAAAAGCCAAGAGCATCATCCAGATGGTGCCATCTGAAATATACATTATGGTCAGTAAGAATAGAAAATTGAGGATGATGTCCGCAATAGAATCATAGTAGCGACCGACGTAGGAAGGTGTATTTTTGACTCTTGATAGTTCTCCATCGGCTGCGTCTAAGATGGATTTCCACACCAACAAGATAGCTGCCAAAATATAGTATCCATAGATCATAGCAAAGATGGCTAAGATCCCAGCGATGATAAACCAGGTGGTTACTTGTATAGGTGTCACGGAAGTGTGCTGCAATGCATTGGCAATCCATCTTGCCACCCCTCTACCATAATCTGATAAGTCTATGAATTGATATTCTTTAGGTAATTTAGCCATGTATGCTTAGACGCGCAAAGGTAGGCTAATTATAGTTTAGATTCATGAAAATGTATATGGACCTGATTTACCAGCCTCTTCTCTTGAAGTAAGCTCTAGCAATCTTCTCATTTTCAAGCTCGTAGATTGCTACGAGCTCGAGTTTGTCTACCCCTTTTCTACCGGTCACTATTTCGTGATCCATGACGGTATTGCCCATAATAATCCTATTGAGTATCTCGGTGTGAAGGTTTGGCGACTCTTGAAAAATCGCTCCATAAATCTCTCTCAGCTTTGCTTTGCCTACACAAAATGGCTTTGCTTCTCCAAAGTTGTAGAGCTCTACGTCCTCCGCATGGGCTGATGCGAAGAGTTCGATATCTCTGGAATTGTATCCTTGTACTTGAGTTTGGATGGTTGTTTCTGGGGTCATGAATAAGGTGTATTATATTTAAGGCGTACTAAACTCCTCTTCTATTAATAAATTGACCCAGTTGTCTAGACTCACTCCCATCAATGTAAAATTGTAAGTTGTGTTAGGCGATAAAGAAGGGTTCGTATTTGGATCTGTGATATTGAGCACCACATTATCTAGTTCGTAGAAAGTAAAGTTTTTCTCGAAAGTATAGGTACCAGAAATTAGATTGCCATCCAAGTCAGAGACTACATGAAAGTAAATGGCATTCTCGTCGAATATACCATCTTCCCATTCAAAACTGGGATTGGTATTATTGGGGATAATTTCCAATAAAGAGGGGTTGATTTCAGTAGGTTTGGAATTGGATTTGATGGTAATGGGGTTGCTGATGTGCAAGGTGCCGTCCGTAATAAACGTAACAATACCTTGGCGCTCTCCTTCAAAATCTGGATTGTTGAACTTTGCTAGATAGCCGTTGAATAATGCCTCACTGCCCAATTCTTTTGCTGTATACTGCGTAAAGTCAGTGGAGTCTAGAACGGAAGCCGTTTCGAAATATCTTATCTCCCTTGCGCCTTCTATAGGATAATAGATGACCGATGTCGTTTCTGAATCGCCCACAAAAAGTCCACCTGGTTTACCTCCTGCACAGGCTATCAATTCATCAAGCGCTAAATTATTGTTCGCTTGAATGTATTCCGCAAGGTTGTTTTCATCAAGCATCACTTGGTTATCGTCTTCGCATGCAAAGACGAGTAGAATAGCTAAGATGAGTGAAAAGTACTTCATATCGGCATCGGTTATGCTCCAGTGGCGCCGTCTGTAATCTTATCTAGAGCGCCTTTAACCTTCGCAAGTACTTCTTCAACGCCCTCGATTTTGTGTCTCACTTTGAGATACAAAGGGTCATTGTAGGATACTTGAACGCTGCCGTCGATTCCCTGAGTTACCAAGATCTTTTGTGGTAGGTCCAATCCTAAATACGCTGTTGTGTTCATTAGAGGTGTACCTAGTTTTGGATTTCCAAACATAATGATTCTTGTAGGATTTAGCTCCAAGTCTACTGAGGCAGCGTTTTTAGTGTGGTCTAACTCCAAAATAATCTTGAGATTAGGGTTGCCATCTATGATGCTTCGTAGCTTGCTGTAGGTTTCCTCGAATCCTTGATTGCTAGTTTTGGTGATGATTCCGTTGTTGGACATAATGAGCTGGTTTATTATGAGAATAAAACAACATTTAAAGATTTAAAGTTGTGTTGTTTGTAGAGAATATAGGTCTTAGGTCCCTTATATATACTAACAGAAGCTTAGTTAGAAATAAACAATTTCTCAATTTAATGGCTTTCGGGGAAAGTTTAATATTGACTTAACACTGGGTTGATATTAGATTTTTAATTTGCAGAACTTCAGGATTTTAAAATTAAAGCAATCGATTCTATATACTAGTGTTCTGGCTTTGAAATGTGATTTTGAGGTAACAAGCATGCTACTCGTTTATATCACGAACAGCGATTCTGAAACAGTCAACGTTAATCATATATGCGCTTTACATTCAGCTTAATCATCGCATCGAGTCTATTTCTTTTTTCCTGCCATCAGGAAGAGTACTTAGCCTATTCGGGCATGGGTAAGACACCCATTTATATACCATTTTCAGAATTAGATAATATTGGTAGCCAAGCTCCACAATCTATTGAGCAAAGCGGTCCGATATTCCTGATAGGAGATTTCTTCTTTATGGTAGAAGCAGGAAAAGGAATTCATGTATTCGACTTATCAGACGTGGATCAGCAGAATAGTATAGCTTTCATTAGTATTCCAGCTGTGACAGATTTTACTATAGACGATAACATACTGTTTGCAGATAGTTGGAAAGATCTAGTTTCCATTGATATATCTGATATACATAACGTAGTTTTTCTTAGCAGGACTACAGATGTATTTGATCCCTTTCTTTTTCCTCAATTGTTCAATGGTCCATTTGAATGTGTAGATGAAAATCGAGGCGCAGTAATTGGATGGGAAGACAAGAATTTAGAGAACGTATTTTGCCACACCGTAAATTAAGTAACAATGAATAAAGCCTTATTTATTATTTTGAGTGCATGCCTATTTTCATTTCTAGCGTGCGATTCTGAGTCAGCACTTAGTAGTATTGAATCGTCCAATGGCACTTCAGGTTCAATAACCCGTTTTGCAACCTTAGGAGATTTTATGTACACCTTGAATCCTAATGAACTACAGACTTTTGATATTACAGATCCTAGCAAGCCGGTTTTAGTTAGTGAGCTTGAAACAGACTATGGCTTAGAAACCATTTTTATCTATGAAAATAGAATCTATTTAGGTTCAAGAACAGGTTTGTTTATCCTTGGATTAGATAACCCAGCGGAGCCAAATTTGCTTTCGCAAACCCTGAGAGAAGATGAATTCTTTGGAGCTTGTGATCCAGTAGTGGTTAAAGACAACTATGCGTATTCCACCATTAAGACTATTGTAAATGTGTGTGGAAATCTAAATACGCAAAGTGCATTACTCATATACGAAGTCAGTAATCCTAGCAATCCTATTTTGAGTCAGTCATTTGAGCTAGATATTCCTAATGGACTAGGTTATACAGATCAATATTTGTACGTCTGTTCTACAGGATCAGAGACCTTGAAGGTTTTCGATATTAGTGATCCTACCGCCGTAGTAGAACGTCCGGATCTAGATTATCCAATAGAAGAACCATTTGATATTATTGTTGATGGTGACAGAATGATTGTATCCAGTACGGATAAATTCTTTATCCTCGACCTAAACGAAGATGGTTCCATTGCACATGAATCAATAATATCTAAATGAGAATACTCTTTATTTTTCTTTTTGGCTGCTTAACTGTGAATTGTTGTAGTCAAGAGCTTAGGGTATTTGATTCTAATAGTGTTGAGCTTCGAAGAGACTCCGTAGAACACGATTGGTATAGATCACCATCCATAAGATGGAATGCTGCTGGACTTCTGAATTTCTTTGCACCCGCTGCAAGTTTAGTATTTGAATACCCGCTCACGAAAAGGCTCGGATTTGAGGTAGAAGGTGGTCCATTGCTCCGTTATTCTCAAGCTACATTCGTGGGTGAAAGATTTAATGGGATTAGGTTGCGAGGAGGTCCAAAAGTATATATGGCATTTGATGATAATGACCTATTCTACCTTCGATTTATGTATAAATATGATAATGCGAATATCTCCACTTTTAAAAGTGTACTAGATCCTAGCGGTTCTTTTATGGAAGAGAGGCTGCTAAAAGGGAAATTTACAAACAGCGGTTGGCTTTTGTTTGCTGGCTTCATGCGAGATTTTGGCTCTAAGCACAGATTTGTTTTTGATGTCTCCGTTGGTTTAGGCTGGACAAGTTGGAATGAAGAGTTATTTATAACGGATGGGACTTTAGTGATGGAGTTTAGAGATTTGTTTGAAATCGACAGATCAGGTGGTTCAGCACCTGCCGCCGCTATTAACGTACAATTTGGATATAGATTCTAGAATTCAATAAGGATCAAAAACACTTTTCTTAAAATTCTAAGGAATATTGTTTACAGTAACCAATATCAAATACCGAAAGGCCCACTTCCATTGAATGCTGTATTCTGTTAGCCCAGCCTCCAATAATATTTGCTCCACCTCCCTTCTCCTAAATGACCGCCTTATCGCCCGTAATCCATCATCTTTTACCATCTTGGAGAAGGGCATTAGAGGGGCTCCAATTTTAAACAAGGCATAGGCAATGCTGCTTCTCGACAACTCACTCAATATAATCTTGCGACGAATATTTGACTTACTTTTCTTTAGGAAATCAATCAGCTGTTCATCGCTAAAGTGATACATAAAATGACTACTAATTAGTAGATCGCATGCAGGCAATACAAAGTCATCTGCAAGGATATTTGCCTTAATATATTCGATGTCTATTGTAGAAGTGTTCTGTTGCGTTGCATAATCTAGAATGTGTAGATTTCCATCAATGCCTATTAAATTGACCTCAATGCTATGCTCATCGCACCACAGCGCGATGGCTAGCAGATTATCCCCTCCGCCACATCCTAGGTCGATAATTGTCAATGGCTCAGTACAAGCCATTATTTCGTTTTGTACTGCCCTTAAAGTGGCGTTCGTATTGCCGAGAAACCGATTGATATGGGTAAGGCCGTTTAAGGTGTCATGCAGCTCCTTTCCAGACAATTGAAGATTGTCCATTTGCTCTTTTTCGAGACTCCGTTGCCTTAACATGAATTATGGCGCTTCTTTTTTGTAGCTCAAATGGTACACTTTTCCTACTAGCCAATTACCAGCAGGATAATATAAAGCAAAGAACAGTGCCATGCCTAAAGAGAAATTTTGAGGAGAAAATAAGTGGTCTAATATATTATCCGGATAGGCATAAGAAGTCCGCATCGCATAGCCTCCAAATTCTAAAAATCCCATCGTCACCAATCCATAAGCATATTGTTGGTGAAATGGTAAGCCCCGTAAAATCAATGATATGGGAACCATGTACACGATGTAACATGTAATGATTTGCCACCAAAAGGTAAACTTTGCAATTTGCACCAATTGTCCAAACTGATCCATACCCATACCCCAAATAAAATAGATGATGCAATAGAGAAAAATCAAACGTTTATCTACATCAAGCTTCCGCTTCGCATAGGCTATAAATTCATTAATCATCTAATTTCGATTTCAATTCTTTGAGTAAAGAATAAGCCCCATAATTTCCATGATGCGTCAAGGAGAACTGCAGGGATAAAGGCTCATTACTGTGATATAATTTTGGTACCCCCTGTTTATTTTTTTGCACACTCAATTTCTTGAGCGGGTATTCAAGCATATTGGCTACCCGTTGAAATAAAGCCAGCCGAGTCATTTTACTTTGCTCATTTGGGTCTTTGACATGTAGTATTTCATTTATTACCTCTGACTGGGCAGCATCTTTCGTGTGACTAGAATAAATATAATTGCTGGTTCTTAGAGTTTGTGTAGCGTAGTTTTTTCCATTGTATGTTACAAATCCATTTTTTTCATCTTCAAAAGTGCAGATCAATTTTTGAGGATTCAGAAAGCGTTCTTCTCCAGATTGTACAATCACTTTATATACACTTTCCTTCATGCTCCACATGCGCCATATATTTAGGAAGGGACTTCCAGTGGATATGATTTGAGGTCGTTCACTTTCGGCAAATATCTTTTTGATAAATCGTGCTTGCTTCCAAGACCCTTCAGACCTTGCTTTTTTGATATCGACTATGTCATTGCCAATCATTATTTAGCCGCTACTTTTGATTCAATTACTGCCAGGGCAGACTTTACATCCAGCATAGAATCCATTGCGTCATTATCGATGATGATGTCATATTTGTCTTCAATATCTAAAACAACATCTACCAGATTAGCTGAGTTGATTTTCAGGTCATTGATAAAATCTGTCTCTTCATTAAGATTAGCGAAGGCATCTTCGTCTTGTATATATGGCTTGATGATTTCTTTAAGCCCTGATATCATTTTTTCTTTATCCATAAGTTTCTAAGCGCTATACTTTTTAAAAATAATACATCCATTCACATCTCCAAAACCAAAACTCGCTTTGGCCACTATGCTGATGTCCTTCTCTATCAAGGATAAAGGTATTTTATCTGCAGAAATTAAACTAGTAATTTCGGAATGCAAATCTTCACAATTGATATTAGGGAATATAAATCCCTCTTTGATTTGGAGTACACTGGCTACACACTCTATTGAGCCACCAGCTGCTAAACAGTGGCCAATCATAGACTTAAGGGTATTGATATGAGGAAAGTCTTTTCCCTTGAGTTGTAAAGCCTCGCACCAATTCTGTATCTCGGTAGGGTCTTTGGTGGTTGCCGTCAGGTGTCCATTGATGGTATCTATTTCTTCTGGGGATACATTTGCATTGGCCAAGGCATTTACGATACAACGCTGGACTGCTTCAGAATTTGGAGCGGTCATCGTCCCTCCGTTTCTATGTCCCCCAGAGTTGAGTTCGCCTCCAAGTACTTCCGCGTAGATTTCAGCTCCTCTTTCCAAAGCACTCTCCAAGGTCTCTAAGACTAGAGCACCTCCCCCACTTCCTGGGACAAATCCTGAGGCAGTGGCACTCATCGGCCTAGACCCATCTTCAGGATCGTCATTGAATCTAGAGGTGAGTACGCGCATCGCGTCAAAACCACCCCACAGGTAAGGGCCATGATCACTACAGCTGCCAACAAGCATGCGCTTGGCACGCCCTGCCTTGATACGGTCATAGCCCATCATAACGGCTTCTACGCCCGTGGTACATGCAGAAGAGTTGGTTGTTATCTGATTCCCCAATCCGAGGATGCCCCCAAGGTAAGCGCTCACACCACTTGCCATGATTTGAGATACTACGGTGCTGCCTAGGCGCCTCACTTGTAAATCATCCACCTTATATATCGCTTCTCTAAATTTTTCTATCCCTGATGTACCCGTACCAAATACTATCCCGCTGTCAAAGTCAGTCTCCTCAACTTTATCCAAGCCAGCATCTCGCCAAGCATCCATCCCTGACATCACCCCATAGAGGATACCGGAACTTTTAAAGTTTCTTAGCTGCAGCGGAGTCAAATATTCAAGCATCTTATCTTCATCCACCTCAGGTTGCCCTGCAATCTGACATGCAAATTGTAAACCCTCCAATTGCATAAAATGGCGTATCCCAGAGGTGCCTGATCGGATCGCTTTTGTAAACGCTTCCAAGCCTACTCCATTGGGTGATACTACCCCTAATCCTGTTATTACTACTCTTCGATTCATTTTATATTTTCATCATTCCCGAAATTTGCCCGCGGCAAACTAGCTCATTCGCCTCATTATACATCTCTACCTTGCACTTCAATTTATTAAATCTAAAATACTCTTTCACACTCTTCACCACGACTTGCTCTCCTGGCAACACGGGCTTGAAGAAATCTATCGCATTAGAGGTCAAAGCAATTTTGATATTCGTCATTGCTGACCCACTCTGCTTCAGGATATAGATTCCCAAACATACCACCCCGATCTGCGACATCGTTTCCGTTAAGATTACACCCGGCGTCACCGGATTACCCTTAAAGTGACCTGCATAGAATAGGAGGTCCGGTCCATACGTATAATTCCCTACTATTTCATGCTCATCAACAGAGACTATCTCATCTACAAACAAAAATGGTTTGCTATAGGGTAAGTAGGATATGATTTCAGCGCTGGTCATGGCTTTAAGGTATACTTATTTGAGTGTTTGTGTACTTGTTAATTTGTTGATTCGTTAATTTGTGTATTTGTGTATTTGTGCAGAGTTAAAATGCTTTTAGCTATTCGCATTTAGCTGTTGGCATTTTGCTGTTGGCATTTTGCTGTTGGCATTTAGCTGTTGGCATTTAGCTGTTGGCCGTAATAGTACACAATAGCACTGCATTTATAACTCATAATTCATATTTATTAAGAGCCCGCATCTAGCACAGCGTTTATAATTTATAATTCACCATTTATAATTAAATTCATAATTTATAATTAAAAAAATTATCGCAAATGCTCTCCACCATCTACAGGGATAACAGCACCATTGATCCAGGCCGCTTCCTCTTTACAAAGTAAGTAAACGGCATTGGCTACATCTTCAGGTAGTGTTAATCGACCATTTGGATTGCGTTCCTTTGATTTAGCTTTGAGCACCTCACTCCCTGGAATGAGATTCATCGAGAAGGTATCTGTTACCCCAGCTTGTATGCAATTGGCGCGGATTCCATGCGGAGCAAACTCGAGAGCCATGTTTCTAGTGATGGCTTCAAGAACAGCTTTCGCTGCGGATACGGCAGCATAGTTTTGCCAAGCCTTACTATTGCCTTCACTGGTAAAACTGAGTACCCTTGCGTCCTTCGCAAATAATCCAAGACCGAACACTTCCTTTACCCAATCGTACAAACTGATGCCCATAGTCTCTATAGTGATACGGAAGTCATCGTTTTTTAACGCCGTACCTTGTGCAGAAATCATTGGTTTGAGATTGCCCTTGGCGATGCTATGCACCAAGACCTTTACCTTGTCCTGTTCGGTAAATTTTTCTTGAAGACCCTGCAGTACTACTAATCGCTTTTCTGGTTTGATAGCATCCATATTGTAATGCAAGAGCTCGACTTTAGAGGATTGTATAATGGCCTCAAACTCACCTTCTATCTGCGGCAGATCCAATCTACGTGCTCTATATACCAAACAAAGATTTAAGCCATGTGCTGCCAGCTTCTTCGCAGTCGCTAAGCCTAAGCCACTTGAAGCGCCCAAGATAAGTGCCCATTCTTTTTTGCCTGTAAATTCTTTTACCATTTTATCAATAATCTCTGCGCCGTAAACCCAGGCCCAAAACTCAGCATAAGTCCAATATCATCTTTTGCAGGCTTTTGCTGCATAAATTTTTCAAATACATACAACACCGTAGCGCTGGACATGTTTCCAAACTCTTTGAGCACCGCCTTTGTATTGTCTATGTTCTTACCAAGAGAACCAAACAAGGCCTCTACAGTTTGTACTATTTTCTTTCCACCTGGATGAAAAATCAGGTGATCTACCTGATCTATAGTCAACCCGTGCTGCTCCAAGAAGGGATGCACAATAGCAGGAAAGTGATCGGAGATTTTTTGTGGTACCTCCTTATCGAGTACCATTTGCAAACCACTATTCTTCAATTCAAATCCCATCATGTGTATCGCATCATAAAAATGATACATAGCCTCACCAATAATTTCTGGACCTTTTTCCTCTTCATAAGAGGACAATATAGTAGCAGCACATCCATCTCCGAAGATGGCAGCGCTTACGATATTGGTCATAGAGAAATCATTCAGCTGAAAAGTAGACGTTGGAGATTCCACTGCGATGACAGCTGCACGCTTATTTGGATTCGCCTTCAAAAAATTATTCGCGTAGATCATACCTGACACACCCGCGACACACCCCATCTCTGTGATGGGCAATCGCACGATGTCTTGCTTCATTTTCATGCTGTTGATAAGATAGGCATCTACCGAGGGAATCATGATGCCCGTACAACTCACAGTGATGATGTAGTCAATATCTTTCCCTGTCAGTCCAGCTTTATCTAAAGCCTTTTGCAAAGCTCCTTCTGCCAGCTTAATGGTTTCTCTTTTATAAACTGCATTTTTCTGCTCGAATGAAGTATTATTAAACACCTCATCCGCATCCATTATCGAATACCGTCTATCCACCGCTGCATTCTCAAATAGCTTGATCACTTTACGTTGAAAGCGCTCCTCTTGGCCCGTCATCCATACCTTCAAGTAGGGCAATATCTCCTCCGTTGACCGTGTGTATGGTGGTAACTGCGTCGCGATAGATGTTATTTTTACGCTCATTTTTTTTGTATAGTCCACTGATATCGAAAAGCCCATTTCCACTGGATGCTGTTAGTATATCCAACTTGCTGTGCGTATTTTTCTAAATCAGATCGTTTATATCCTCTCAGTATAGAGATTAAACCATCCGTTTTTACCATAGGATTTCCTATGATAGTAGCAATTATAGTGAATAAATAGTAGGCTATAGCATTTCGCTGCAAATCATTTACCAAGACACCGATGCTAGCCCGCTCCATCAGTTGTTTTATCAGCACTACCGCCACCTCATCCTCAAAGTGATGCATAAATAAGGTGGACAAGGCAATATCAAATTGTAGAGCCTTGAACGATTCAGTAAACACGTCTTTTTGGTGATACGCAATCCCTGCATAGTCCTGAGATAATTTCCGTGCATGATCTATAGTCGCCTGGTTCGCATCCACCCCGATGAGCTCAAATTGCCAGCCTTTTCGTTTTCCAAAGTCCGCAATCGCCCGCAGCATATCTCCATTTCCACAGCCAAGGTCCACTATAGTGTATACTTTTTTCTGAGACCGTCCTTTAAGCATTTTTCTTAGACCAGATAGGGTCAGTCGATTACCCCCCAACCAACGATTGATTTGTGCTATCCTATCCAGGGTATCTATCAGTAGCGCTCCTGACATATCGAGATCATCCATGATTTCGATTTCCTTAGATCTATGTTTTGTGCTGACCATTAGTTATTGACAAGTATAGGTTTACCATGGGTTTTGGCTATTATTCTTGGCAAGACAGATGGCACCGCTTTTAAAAACAGCATGATCATTTCAGAAAATATCCCTAGCCTAAATAAGCGTGATATGATATGCCCCGAACGCAGCCTTCCGGCAAATTCTCCGTTCCATTGCTGTGCGTACGCATTTTCCAATTCACCCCGATTTTTTATTTCTCCTCGATCATACTGCACTATCAGTTGCGATAACATTTGCGCTGCCCGTATCGCCATACTCATACCGTTACCCGCCAAGGGATGGATCATGCCTGCACTATCTCCACACATGAGCACGTGATTTTCGACGGGCGCTTTTGACTCAAAAGAAATCTGACTTATGGATAGTGGTTTCTCAAATGCCATTTCGGATTCTGCAAACACCTTTGCCAGATATGTATTTTTGCTCAACACTTGTTCCTGAAAGTCGCTGATATTCTTAAATCGCTTAAAAGATTTAAAGTCCGCGATATAGCATACGTTGATGTGGTCATTTTCTACTTTCGACACGCCACAGTAGCCTCCTTTAAAATTATGAAGACCCACAGCAGTCTCTGGCATATCACCTTTGTAGTGCGCCTTTACTGCCAAGAAGGGAGAATCCTTCTTGATAAACGCTCGGTCCATTTTCACATCTAGATTAGAGCGTTTGCCAAAAGATCCTATCACCAGATCGGCGCGATAGACTTCACCACTTTTAGTCTTTACCTCAAAGCCATCTGCCTCGTATAGTATATCCTCCACGGTATCTTGTATGATTTCTGTGCCGTGCGATCGCGACAAATCCGCCAGCTTTTCATCGATACAATATCGACTGATTCCAAAACCTCCCAAGGGCAGCTTGGTCTGGATGGCGCGGCTACCGGGTGTGCTCAAGGTAAAGTCCATGATATCCTTGGCGCCATATGCGAATGGATCAAAGCCTAAGGATTGCAAATACGGTAGCACCTCCTTCGAGATATATTCGCCACAGACTTTGTGCCTAGGAAAGGCGTACTTTTCTATTAACTGTACCTCTAGACCCGCTTGTGACAAGTGTAATGCACTTACCAAACCACCTAATCCACCACCTATTATGATCACTTTTCGAGGCATTCATTCCTATTTGACTAGCCAAAGATATGAAACAAACGATTGGACTTATAGTTGCCAATTTTCCGACTAGTCTACTGCCGATATTGGCCATTATTATCAAGAGGCTAAGTTTTAGGGTGTGCCCGCTGAGGAGCGCAGAAAAAGCTCTCCTCAGGGTCATGCTATCCACCACTCCACATTCGTTTCGGTCCTTTGGACCCACGCCAGAAAAAGGCGTGGTGGTTCCTATCATTCACACGGGTCTATGCTATGGATGTAGGGTGTCATACACATTTAGGGTGAAAGAGCTATGGTCCATGCTAGCATACAATCCTGGAATCTCCGCTGAAAACTTGTGGATCCCAAAGAAATAGATTTTTGAATCAGTTGATTATATAAGCAGCAATACGATATTCGTAAGGCTTGGTAGCAAATGGGGCAAAACTTCTAACTGGACAGGTCTCTTTAGTTCGCTGGAGAGAAAATTATCCTTAGCCAAGTAGGCGCAGGGCTGCTTGACAATCTGTGGGTTGCGCTTTTAGTTCTGTCGAGTATTCAACATCGGGACTACGCAGCTATTGTTGTCTCCGATAGTCAAAGCATACTCCTGTGCTACTCGATTACCAGTAGCATATTCTGCTGGTTCCCATTCTGGCATGTTACATACAAAATCTATCATCTTAGCATCCGTTTCTTCATCATCGGAGGACCAAAGAATTTTCGGCTCCATAATGCGTCCATCTTTGTCTACTATGAATTTTACTACCGCCAGCTGGTACTGGTTTAGACTATCCCAGGAGGCCACATCAATCAGGTCTTTTTTTATGGTTTGCAGTAAAGCTTCTTGACCTCCTTTATACGTAGCATCCTTTTCTGGATTTACGATAAAAGAAAAATCGAATTTCTTAGGCTCATTATGCTTTAATGTATTGTCAGGCATATAGTGAACCACGATCTCTATTTCTGAACCACTATCTGCGTCTTGCATGAGTTGCTTTTGATCCCTTGTAAGGATTTGATTTTGGGCCCTATGCTTAATTTTTTTCCCGTCTACTGTGGCACTCACGTCTACATGCAGATACTCCTTGACCCAGCTTTCTTTGTACTGCCTATGCAGATCTTCAACTTTTGCAGCCTTCAATAAGGTAGTTTTATGCACCGAAAGAGGCTTATATACCTGAACCACATCATATTCAAAAGCATACTCAGTTGTTCCCGTTTGGCTATTCAATATATTGAACGTCAACACGATAGCAACAAAAAATAAAAAAGAAAAGGTATATCTTAACATGCCCTGGATTTATCTGCAATGTAAACAAAATAACGTACAATGACAATGTTTATTTTATTACACAATTTTTTAACACTTATAAAGCTCGAACAATCGAACAAGGTCAAAGTACTGATATACCTTAAATCCTAGTTAGCTTTTTCTACCACAACGGCCTGATTGAAGTATTTGACCATCATTTCGAAATGTTCTCTCAATTTTGGATAGTCTTCTACAGAATATACTGCCTTTTTGAAGTTTGCATTTCCTTTAGCGGTCATCGAATTGTTTTCAAAAGAATAAGACACACTTAGATCCACTAAATCATCGCTGATTGAATAGTCATCAGGCAGTGAGTTGATGGTATGTGTATTAGGAATTTGTAGGTTAGTAACATACTCATCATTGTTTGCGTAAATAAAATCCACAGGATAGTTGCGTTCTTCTTCCTCAAGTACATTCTCAGCCATAGGTAATTTTAGAAAGGGCTTGACAATTATCTTATCTCCGAGTTTCTCTGTTTCACAATTGCCCACCAAGAATATACTATATGGTGTAGCAAAATTTTTATTGTAGTTGATGGATTTCATTCTATTTATGTCTCCAACTTTTTCTTCATAATAATCTTTTATTTTTGTCGTATCATTTTTGAAATAAGTCCTATTGTAATAAGATTCATAGCCCGTACTTTGTATTGAAATTTTGGTATCGATATCCATAGATTCTGGATTGAGCACCATATTGATGGACTTTTTTTCTAATGAATTGATATTACTTTCCAAGCTAATCCACTCTACTTCTTCTTTCTCATTTACAATAAGTCCTTTGTCATTGACACATCTAGTAGGGATTCTGTTGTAAGGCAACAAATCTTCTGTGGCGTCCGCAAGAAACGTATGGTCTGCTTGTCCAATTATAATCACGTAGTTCATCATGTGAATGAATGCGTAATCTGTTCTTAATTTTCCATGATTTCTAGTACTTAACAAAAGTGGTTCAGCTTCAACTCCTGCTTCATTAAGCAATGCTATGGTGAATAGATTAATGTCTGCAACACTACCTGTTTTTTTTGTATAAAATTCCTTTGGTGTTTGAGTAGCATACTTTCCATAAATGCCGTTCCACTCAAAACTACTTTTTACATAGTTTATTATTTTTTCCGCTTTTTCTTGTTTAGAAAGCTGACCTAGCTTCAATTCTTGACTTATATAATTAGCATACTTTTTAGCTCCTTTAATATAGAGTCCAAATTCCTTATCTCTTTTTAGTAAGTTTTCATTTAACTTATTCCAACTAGAAAGTATTTCTCTTGTCCTACCATCTGGTGTGATAACTTTAGAAAGTTGAAAATCAATTTTAATTAAGTAATCGTCTTTTGATGATATATAGTCCTGGCTCTTAAAAGCAGGTACATTCTTCAGGGCCATGGCGTAATCTAGTGTTTGATACTCAGTGCTTTGCCATTTTCTTCTTTTGGTAGACTTTTGAGTCTTTTCATAGTCAAATTCCGTAATGCCTTGCGCTAAAAATACATACTCATAAAAGGGTATCATACCTACTTCATACTCACTGTATAAAGTTGGGATGTCGTCTTGAAAAATCCAATCTGGAAGTTTAGTTAGAAAGGGCGTAATATGTACATATTTATATTCAAGAATTGACCCATCTTGAATGTCAGGAAAGACAAATTTTTTTACATGCCATTTTTCACTTAGTTGCTCATCATAAATTGTTTTAGGATCAACTTTTTTCATGATCGGCATACCGTTTTCATGATTATAGGTAATAGCTACGATATCTTCTATCACTTCTGTTTTGCCTAGTCCGTCTTTGTAGTATGGAATGCTTACTTCAGCTTGCCCTTCGATACTTTTGTCAAAAATCTTTACTCTTTTATGCCTTGTGAAACGAATGTCATATTCGGAATTAAAGTAGTGAAACTCTGAAATGCCTTTATCATAAAGTACTACTGCTTTAGCGTCTTCGTCTTCCTCATAAGCGGTCATATTGATTTCTTCTTCAGAAAAATTGCCAAAGGTTTTCGTTACTTGTTGGGTGTATACCTGGTTGGTAACAAGTGTAAGTAGGATAAATATTAGGTTCTTCATTCTATAATAATTGCGGATTGTTTCTTGATTTTGTTTATATCATTCATAAATTGATAAAAATCTGAATAACTGTTTAAGTCTATGTCACCTGCAAAGAGTTTGAAATGCTCAGTAACTTCAATTTGGTAGTCCACTTTTTTGTATTCGACTTTATATTCGCCATAGCTAGATGATAGAGAGAAATTATCTGGAATTTGTACATTCTTATCGATAGACTCCTCAAGATTAAAGCTTAACTTGTCAAGTTTATTAATAGGGCAATTTATTCGAACATCTTGTAGTCTTTCATCGGGCTTTTCAAATTCTGGAAGCTTTATTCTTAAAGGATTGATGACTTCCATATTGGCTACCTTACGAATTGGATTCTTGAGGTTTCCATTAAGCTTAATTTTCACATGGGTACTATCTCTATGATAATCTTCAAACTCCCAGTCATCCAAGTCAAATTTATCCAGGTCGATTACATCGATAATTTTTGCATCTAGTTTACTTTCTTTATTGTTGGTCTTATAATATCTAATATCTTCGAAATTGTCCCCTCTAAGATTTAGATGTGCAGATGTAGACCATGTTTCATTATTAGATTGTTTGAATGAGAACTGGCGTTCGTTTAAAACTTGATCTGTCAATAAAGCGGGTGAAGCAAGTATTTTGCTGCCTTTTGCATCAACTGCTAAGCCCTTTCTATTTTGGGTGAAAGTGCCAATATAGTTGAAGGGCAATGAGTTAGAGGTATTCTCAATCCAAATGGTATCACTCTCAATAGGCACCGTCAAGATAACATGATTAAACTGTGAACTGGGAATGTTTTCATTCACTCTACGAACGTCATCTCCTGCATAGATAACCGTGTAATTTGATTCAATGTCAAGACTTTTAAGCATAGACTTCATGTAAGTGGTCAATGCTTTGCAGTCTCCGTATTTGTTCTCGCAAACATAAGATGCGGGATAACTTTGTAATCCTCCTTCTTCTACCATCACTAAAACATAAGTTGTATGATCTTGCAAATAATGGTATACTTTTTTTATGACTTCTCTTTTGTCTTTTAGGCCAGCGACCATCGTTTTTAACTTGTCTTTTTCGCTTTGTGGCAAATCATCTGTTCCTTCATTTAGTTTGTGGATCCATTCACCGAAATCAGCCCAAGATTTATTGCTCCCTTCTACTCCAAAAGTGAAATTTTCTGAAACCACCTTCACAAAGGGTAGCATCTCGTAAATGTTTGGCGCATAAATTTGGTCAGTGATTTTATCTATGTTGACGATTGACCAGCTGTACTTTTTTTGCTTTTCTATGATGGTCTCGTTGAACTCAAATGCACCATTTTGGTCAATATTTACAGAAAAATCCACTGGGGTCTGAATCTCAAGCTTCCCCAGCACAGTAGGTATGCTTGAATACTTTGATGGATACCAATGTTTTAGTACAACATACTCCGCTTCGACTATTTCGTATGAATACTCAATGATGTAGGGAAAGGTTGGGTGGTACAAGGTAAATTCGGAGATCATGTCATCCTGAAAGAAAGCCATACTAGATCTAAGACTTCTGGTAGTGATCTCTTTCTTTTTTAGCTTTCTGACTTCCTTTCCACTTTTATCATAAATCGCAGCGTACTTGAAAGTAAATTTTTGTTTGGGGTCGTGTCTGATTCCTATCTCTGCCAGCCAATTACTTTCTTTGTTGTTGATTTGGATCTTATAGGTTTGGATGGTTTTTTTCTTACCGTTAGGTTCGACGGTTATTTTGCACTCGTTGAGTAGTACTTGGCTAGCAAGATCTACAGGAGCCATACATGTTAAAATACCGATGAAGAGTAGTTTTGTGACTAAAGTTTTCAATATTAGGTTAAGGTTTTGTTGAATTAGTCAAAGATAATAATAACTCAATTATTTCAAATTAAATATTGTACAAAGGTAGCGTTGGCTCACTCCACCCTCGCGGAGAAGCGAAGCGCCCGGAGCTCGTCGCCTGGAAGGCGAAAGAACAAACGGTGGTAGCGGTATCACAGGTACAGACGCATGAGAATGCGTCTGTACCTGTGATAAAAGCGGACGACGTGGTGGCGTCTCGATGCAGGCGTAGCCAAAATCGGGATCGGCATGGTCCCTCGATATAAATCTTTAAGGCTTAGCCATGGGGATGCTGGTACGGCGTCAAAGCATCATGAAGTTGCTAAAAATCTAAAGCAAGTGGAATAAAAGTAAGCGGTCAATTCTTTTGTTCTGCATACCAATAATAACTATATTTGGCAGATTGTAACTAATACAATAAGATATAAAATCAAAACCTTCTTATGTCGGGTAAATACTCCACAATACACTATCATTCCTACCTAAAACTAGATAAAATCATTGGTGCGCAAGATCTGCGAAGTGAGGAAGTTGGGAAGCCAGCACATGAGGAGATGCTCTTTATCATCACACATCAGGCGTATGAATTGTGGTTTAAGCAAATCATACATGAGCTCAAGTCAGTGCTCAAGATGTTTGCTGATGATGATGTAGACGAAAAAAATATAGGCACTGCAGTCGGGCGATTGCAGCGGATAGAGGAAATACTTGACCTGCTAGTGAAGCAAATCGGCATCATGGAGACGATGACGCCTTTAGATTTTTTGGATTTTAGGGCGTATCTATTTCCGGCGTCTGGATTTCAGAGTTTTCAGTTTAGGATGATAGAGGCCTTGCTGGGTTTACCTCAGAAGAAAAGAATGACGTACAATAATCATCATTATGCTGCATTTTTTCCAGAAGATCAAAAAGCTATTTTGGAAGGGATCTATGAGGATGGAACCTTGTTTGATGCGATACAAGATTGGTTGGAGCGGACGCCTTTTATCAAGTATGGTGATTTTGATTTTTTGAAAGAGTATGATACTGCCGTGCGGGCTATGATAGAAAAAGAGCAAGCAGCGATAGATCTATCGGACTATCTTACTGATCAAGAAAAGACGATGCGTAAGAAAATGCTTGGGGATACCAACACTTACTTTCAGGCTGTTCTCAATAAGGAGGCGCACGATAAATTGGTGGAGAAGGGAGAATTGAGATTGTCGTATGATGCCACCGTGGCGGCCTTGTTTATCCAGCTCTACAGGGATCAGCCCATCTTGCACCTACCGTTTATGTTATTGATCAACCTGATAGATATAGATGCAAAACTAACCACCTGGCGTCATCGTCATGCTCAAATGGTTCTTCGTATGCTGGGCAAAAAAGTAGGTACAGGGGGATCTTCAGGGCATCACTATTTGGCAGAGACAGCCAAACAGCATCATATATTTACGGACTTGCATAACATCTCTACATTACTGATCCCGCGCTCTAATCTACCAGCCCTACCAGAGGACTTGATCAAAGAGTTGAGTTTCTATTACAGTAATAAAAATGAGGCATAGGAAAATGGAAACGATTCAAAATTATATAGGTGGTAAGTTTCAGTCAGCGTATAGTGACGGCACCATTGATGTGTATAACCCTGCAAAAGGCGAAGTATACGCTACTTGTCCGAACTCTGATAAGACCGATATGGAGACGGCTATAAAAGCGGCAGCAGCGGCTTTTCCAGCATGGTCTCAACTGAGTGTAGATCAACGATCCAATTACTTGATGGAGATATCTACCAGAATAAGTGCGCAGCTGGAAGAGCTAGCGATGGCAGAATCCATAGATAATGGGAAGCCACTCTGGTTGGCTAAAAGGGTTGACATCCCGCGCGCAGCGGCTAATATGAAATTTTTTGGTAGTGCGATTACGCAGTTTGCAAGTGAGTCACACGAAATGGTGGGACATGCGATCAACTATACGCTCCGCTCGCCATTAGGAGTAGTGGGATGTATCTCCCCATGGAACTTGCCTCTATATCTCTTCACGTGGAAGATTGCTCCAGCATTGGCAGCTGGTAATACGGTAGTCGCTAAGCCCTCCGAAGTAACACCGATGACGGCATATCTATTTTCTAAAATAGTAGATGAAGTAGGGCTGCCTGCGGGGGTGCTCAATATTGTGCATGGATTGGGCCATCAGACGGCTGCGGTGCTTAGCAGTCATCCTACAGTCAAGGCAGTTAGCTTCACTGGAAGTACACGAGTAGGGGCAGAAATAGCGCGAACAGCAGCGCCTCTATTCAAGAAGTATTCCTTGGAGATGGGAGGTAAAAATCCAAACATCATTTTTGACGATTGCAATTACGAGAAAGCGCTACAAACTACAGTAAATTCTTCCTTTGCTAATCAAGGCCAGATCTGTCTTTGCGGGAGTAAGATTTTTGTCCAGCGAGGCATCTATAAAAAATTTAAAGCAGACTTGGTAGCACTGGCGAATAAGCGCACTGTCGGAGATCCGTTGCATGCCGATACCAGAATGGGAGCCATCGTTTCTAAAACTCAATTTGATAAGGTGCTTTCGCATGTTGAAATCGCCAAGGGCGAAGGAGGACATATTTTGTGTGGTGGGCAAGCTGTCCAGCCAGTAGGATTTGAAAAAGGTTGGTTTATTGCGCCGACGGTCATAGAGGGTTTGGAACCATATTGCCAAACGAATAAAGATGAAATATTCGGACCCGTGGTCAGTATTATGCCTTTTGATACCGAAGAAGAAGTACTGCAACTCGCTAATGATAACGACTACGGCTTGTCTATGACTTTGTGGACAGAAAATCTGTCTCGCGCGCATCGCATGGCCGCACAGCTAGAAGCAGGCATACTGTGGGTCAATACCTGGCTGGTTCGCGATCTGCGTACTCCATTTGGAGGTATGAAAAACAGCGGAGTTGGTCGCGAGGGAGGCTTTGATGCCCTGAAGTTTTTTACAGAACAAAAAAATGTATGCATTGCGTACGGTAAATAAAATGGGTCCGAATAGACCATGTAATTAAGAAATTGTAAATCATTAAATTAAGAATTATGGCTTCCACATTCACTCCGATTAATTTCAAAAAATGGATAGATGACAATAGACATCTTCTCAAACCACCTGTCGGTAATAAAGCGATTTATAATGAAGACTATATTGTCATGGTCGTCGGTGGTCCCAACTCCAGAAAAGACTATCATCTGAATCAGACTCCAGAATTTTTCTATCAAGTAGAAGGAGACATCATCTTGAAGGTCATCGATAATGGTACCCCTAAGGATGTACACATAAAGGAAGGAGAGGTATTTTATCTGCCACCCAATATTCCGCACTCTCCACAGCGTGGCCCCAATACAGTAGGCTTAGTCATAGAGCAGAAGCGTGCTGAAGGAATGGAAGATGGCTTGGCTTGGTTCTGTGAAAAGTGCCATAATGAACTACACCAAGAACCATTCATGCTGCAGAATATCGAAAAAGATATGCCTGTAATTTTTGACTCGTATTATTCGGATGCCAACAAGCGTACCTGCGACAAGTGTGGTACAGTCATGGAACCACCTGCTAAAGTAAAATCATAGTCCAATTCACTAACATCAAAAAAATCAAAAAGCTTACATGAGAATTAATGGTCATTCACACCTACTTCCCTACCCTGAGCAAATCCCCGATTTTATGCGGGAAAAAGAAATCTTTTGGGTAGATGAGGATAGAAAATTTATGCGTCAAAAGAACTGGCAAAGGCCAGTGACGGATGCCAGCTTCTTCCTCAATGAGAAATTGGACTGGATGAAACTCAACAATATTGATCACGCGGTGGTGCTCAATTTGTCGCAGTTGTATGGCAATGGACTCAGTTCTAAGGATATGAAACGCGCGCTTCGTTTTCAGAATGATTTTAATGCACAGGTACAGCATGATCACCCCACTAAGTTTACTTGTGGATTTGTGGTACACGCTGGTTTTGTTCAAGGCGCATTATGGGAGATTGAGCGTTGTGTCAAAGAGCTTGGACTGCGCGTACTATGTCTGCCTACCCATTATCTATCGGATAACGGAAAATGGAAAGGTATCTTTAACGAAGAGACAGAGCCAATACTAGAGCTCGCTGATCAACTCAATCTTGCCATAGAGATACACCCGTATGACGGAGAGAAGTTCATCCTTTTGGAGAATGTGTCTTGGCGATTTCACCTGGTATGGATGCTGGCTCAGTGCGCAGACGCATATCACTTCTACACGCTAAATGGCTACTTTGAAAAGTACAAAAATATAAGAGTGTGTTTTGCACATGGCGGACAGCTATCTCATATCAATCTAGGCCGTAGAACGCAAGGGTTTGATGGCCGTCCTGACTTATTTAAAGGCAAAGTGAGGCCGCGAAAGGCGGTTGGGCACCCCAATATTTTCTTTGATACATTGGTGCACGATACGCATTCCTTAGATTTGATGATCAAGCGACAAAAAAGTACAGATCAGATTCTGTTAGGCTTGGACGATCCTTATCCATTAGGCGAAATGAACAACGAGACTCAATCCTCTTTACCTGGCAAGTTACTTGATTTGGCCCTAGAAGAAAAAATCATTAATGCTAACCAGCATAAACAGATTTGGTGTGATAATGTAGTCAAGTGGTTATGCGGAAACGATACAGATAATTTCAATGAAAGAATAGGATTGACTTGATATGGAGAGTACCCTTACCTATGCGCAGCAGTGCGACGAAAAAGACCCCTTGCGTGGATACCGAGACCAGTTTCATATGCCTCTACGGGCTAATGGTCAGCAGTATATTTATTTATGTGGCAACAGTCTTGGCTTGCAGCCGAAGTCAACAGAGACGGCTCTTATGCAAGAGCTCAAGGACTGGAAAAATTTAGGTGTCGAGGGCCACTTTCATGCCACCAATCCATGGATGCCATACCATGAGTTTTTGACGGAGCACATGGCCACTATTGTAGGCGCAAAGCCTATCGAAGTAGTTATGATGAATACCCTCAGCGTCAATCTTCATTTGTTGATGGCTTCTTTTTATCGACCTACGGAGACGAGGTACAAAATTCTGATGGAGGTTGATGCTTTCCCTTCAGACCGATATGCGATAGAGTCACAGTTGCATTTTCATGGACATGCTGATGGTCTGATTGTGCTGAAGCCTAGAGAAGGTGAAGTGCTTTTGCGCGAAGCAGACATCATGGATACCATTCGCACGCAGGGAGATGAGATTGCTTTGATATTGATTGGCAATCCTAATTACTATACAGGCCAAGTGTTCGATATGAAAGCGATAGCTACCCTAGGCCATGAGAAAGGCTGTAAAGTAGGTTTTGATTTGGCGCACGGAGCTGGTAATTTACCTTTAGCTTTGCATGATTCAGGAATTGATTTTGCTGCTTGGTGTACGTATAAGTATCTCAATTCTGGTCCGGGTTCTGTCGGCGGTTGTTTTATACATGAGCGTCATGCCCATGATTTTGACTTGCCTAGATTTGCTGGTTGGTGGGGACACAACAAAGAGACACGGTTCAAAATGCGAGATGGATTTGATCCTATTCCAGGTGCGGAAGGTTGGCAGTTGAGCAACCCACCTATACTCTCTTTAGCTGCGATAAAAGCTTCACTCGAGATTTTTGCAGAGGTAGGCATGGATGCTTTATTGGAGAAGTCGAAGGCTTTGACTGGCTTCTTAGAATTTTGTCTTCATGACATGGACGACGAGCGCATTCGCATCGTCACTCCCACCGATCCTAGCCAGCGAGGTTGTCAGTTGTCGATTCAGGTACTCAATGCAGACAAAACTTTGTTTGACAAGATTACGGCT
>CAKZVJ010000241.1 GCA_937923345.1 uncultured Saprospiraceae bacterium | reverse complement strand
ATTTTTCTGGTGGGCATTCGAGCAAGCTGGTGGATCTATGACTGTATTTGCATTAGACTATACAGAGAGACAATTGTCAGGAAGTGGTGCCGGAATTTTCAAAGTGATTAATACTATTATTTCTATTGTGCCAATGGTTGTTCTGACTTGGGTACTCTGGAAATTGTTTTCTGTAACTTTTAGTAAGTATTCTATATCAAATATTTTCCTTGGTGTTGGATTTCTTGGAGTGTGGGCACTTATTGTGGTTATGCTTAAGGAACAATATTCAGATGCGGCTACCGAGGTGCCAGCTGGCTGGTTCCAGGTGTTCAACAGTCTTTTCATTATATGTTTAGCGCCGGCTTTCAGTCGTCTCTGGGAGAAGAAAATTGACTTTCTGAAAAGTGGACCTGTAAAGTTTGCTTTAGGGTTGACACTGTTGGGTCTTGGATTTGCGATACTTGCATTTGGTGCGCTAGGTATAGATACTACTCCAGGTGCTGAAGTTGTGAAGGTGAGTATGGTTTGGTTGATAATAGCTTATCTATTCCACACGCTTGGAGAGTTATGCATTTCTCCGGTAGGACTTAGTTATGTGAGTAAATTGGCGCCTGCTAGATTGGTGGGCTTGATGTTTGGGGTGTTCTTCGTATCCAATTTCATCGCTAATTTTGCCGCTGGATTAACAGGTAGTTATATCGAACCTATCGCGGAGCATATTGGCTTGAGTGGATTCTTTTTGATATTTGCGGCGGTGCCTATTTCTGCAGCCGTCTTGATATTTATCATCAAAGGATGGATGGCGAAGAAGATGCATGGTATAGATTAATCCATGCCTTTAAGATGTCTACATAAATAAAATAAATTATAAAGCCCGGTTGAAAATTCAACAGGGCTTTTTTTTTGAAATACGGAATTCAAACTAACATTGAATAATAAAAAACGAAAAATCTATGTCAGAAAAACATTTAGAAGAATTGTATAGCAAAGGGAAAGTACTTGGTCATCCATCAGGATTGTTTGTACTCTTCTTTACGGAAATGTGGGAGCGGTTTTCATATTATGGAATGCGCGCTTTATTGGTCATGTTTTTTACTGCTTCATTATTGGATGATGGTTGGGGATGGCCGAGAGAGCATGCATTGGCACTTTTTGGTACCTATACTGCATTAGTTTATTTGTCTACAATGATTGGTGGATGGTTTGCTGATAATAAAATAGGGTATCGTATGGCTGTCGTAGTTGGAGCACTATTGATGACTCTGGGGCATGGTTGTATGGCCTTAGAAACGCAGTTTTTTATCTATCTAGGATTAACCTTATTGGTGTTTGGGTCTGGATTCTTTAAACCTAATATGACTTCCATTATCTCTGAAATGTATAAAAATCATCAAGAGAAAAAAGACGGTGCCTATACCATATTTTATATGGGAGTGAACGCAGGCGCTTTTCTGGGCATATTACTCTGCGGCTATCTAGGTGAGCAAGTAGGTTGGAGTATTGGATTTGGATTAGCGGGAATATTTATGTTGTTTGGTTTACTGCAATTTTGGTTAGCTCAGGATATATTTGGTGAAATTGGGAAGAAGCCAAACCCAGAATTGAAAGCTGCTCAAGAAACAGAGGAAGAAAAGAATGACAAACGTGTTCCATTTACTTTACCACAAAATATTATTATAGGAATTGCAGCTGTTTTAGGACTTACTTGGATTCTCAATGAGCCCGTAAAAATTATTTCTAAAAATGCAGAAGGTGTTTCGGCATACAATTTATACGACTTTAGTATTGGGAGTTTAGAAGGGTCTTATGCAGTTATACTTTTTGCCGTTTTATTATTTATTGGTTTGATGTTCTATCGTATACCTCAGTATTCTCCAGTTACAAGAGATAGGATGATAGCAGTTGCTTTCTTTGCTATATTGACGATGTTCTTTTGGGCTATTTTTGAGCAAGCGCCTGGATCACTAACAATTTTTGCTAGGGACTACACTGATAGGATTCTAGATGGTAATTCTGCCTTTATTTTTAAGCTTGCCAATTCCATGATGACTATTATTCCATTGGCTATCATTACTTATGTTTTGTTCTTACTTTTTAAAATGACAGGTGGCGAGTATGCTATGTCTAACATTATTCTTGGTGTAAGTTTCGTAATTATTTGGGCTATTGCATTATGGATGCTTAGTGAGCAGTTTAAAGATCCTACCCCTGAGATACCAGCTTCTTGGTTTGGGGTGTTAAACTCGCTCTTTATCATTGCCTTTGCTCCTTTGTTTTCTAAATGGTGGGAGAGTGACTATAATCCTTCAGCCAATGTGAAATATGCATTGGGGTTAATCTTATTAGGTATAGGTATGGCATTCGTTGCTTGGGGAGCTTCAGATATCCCAGCCGGTGCTAAAACAGCATCGGTAAGTGTTATCTGGTTGATTATGGTGTACTTCTTTCATACCATGGGAGAGCTATGCTTGTCGCCGCTAGGCTTGTCTTATGTGAGTAAGTTAGTACCAGGTAGAATGATTGCGTTTATGTTTGGTATTTGGTATTTAGCTATTGCAATAGGGAATAAAACAGCAGGTATACTTGGAGAAAATATTGATAAGATTGCAGATGAGCATGGCTTGTCCTATTTCTTCTGGATTTTAACAGTTATACCTATCGCTCTCGGAGTAATATCTATCTTGTTCTCTCCATTGATTAAGCGATTAATGCATGGAATACGATAAGAGGAATTCCATTACATTCTTAAACAAAAAAAGTCCTTGCTCAACGAAGTTGAGCAAGGACTTTTTTGTACGAGTCTATCTAGGGATGTTCAGAAGTAAGAGAAGAACCCCGGAGAGCTTGCCCCGATTTTTTTCGGGGGGTGATAATACTATAGCCCAGGGTGGCAACCCTGGGAATTAACGAGGCAAGAACCAATTTGGCGTGATTTTCTTTTAAAAATC
>CAKZVJ010000240.1 GCA_937923345.1 uncultured Saprospiraceae bacterium | reverse complement strand
GGATGAGATTTTTTATTGTAGAAATTCAGTGATGCTTGAGCATCAGTGGATTGAGAAAATGAAAAATATCGCCAAAAGAGTCATTTTGTGGTTTCGTGACTTTTCGGAGCGGGCTCACCATTTATAATTTATAATTCTTTTTACAAAGCAAATCTCAACTCCTGAAAATCAAAGATGCGGGTGTGTTCCTCCATCTCAAGGATGAGCTTGCCATTGATGTCAATGCCTTGTATAATGCCTGCTTGATGTTGGCCGTCGATAATAAAGGTGGCTACCTGGCCAAGTCTGAAAAGTAGATCAGTATAGCGTTTTCTGAGCGGGGCGATGCTAGAGGCAGATTTGGATTGGAGATATCTCTTTTCTAAGAAAAAGCACAGTCGGTCTAGGAGGTACTCCAAACTGGTTTCTGTACTCTTTTCCAAGAAAATAGAGGTAGGATTGGGGAGGGCAGGGTCGAATGTTTTTTGGTTTACGTTGAGACCAATACCTATGACTGTAGATAGAATTTTTTGGCTAGAAATGTTGCTCTGGGTTAATATGCCAGCGACTTTTTTGTTACCAATATAAATGTCATTGGGCCACTTGATACTGACCTTTTCTATTTCCAATTCTTGGAGGAGGTCATAGACAGCCAGGCTGGAAACGATATTCAGGATGAACTGCTGTTTAGGCAAGAGATGTTTCGGGTAAAGAATGTAAGAAGAGAGGAGATTTTGCCCAATGGGACTGGCCCAGGCATTGCCTCTTTGCCCCTTGCCATCGGTCTGTAGGTCAGCCATTATGGTAGTCCCCTCTAAGGGCTTTTTACCCTGCGAAAGTAGCTTTTGGGCCTCTAGGTTTGTGGAATTCAGGCTCTTATACCGCAAAAGAACCTTTCCCATGAAAAGAGTGTTACTAATATTGCTCATATAACTGTAATATGTCGTAACTTCATTGATTGAAATTGGCAGAATTTTGACTAAAGAACAGGGATTTATAAAGTGTCAAATTTAGAGGCAATAATCTGTGTTTTATATCTATGTGTAAAGCTATAAATAAATAGATGAAGTGGCTTTACGATCTAAAATATTATAAATATAAGTCAATCTAGTTTTGGTCTATTTAATAACCATAAAATTACGCGATTTAAAAATTTGAATTCACCTAAAAGAGTTAAAAACACTGATCCCGTCGAACAGCTCAATGACCTAATCATTGACAGTATTCAAGACATAAAAGGAAAAAATATTGTTAAGTTAGACCTTCGGCAATTAGAGGATGCGCCCACTGATTTTTTTATTATTTGTGAGGGCGATTCTAACACCCAAGTAAGTTCTATAGCTGGAAACATAAAGAAGAGATTGAAAGAAGAAGCCGATCAGCTTGCTTCACATATAGAAGGAGAGCAAAATTCTCTCTGGGTCTTGATGGATTATTTCAACGTAGTTATACATGTGTTTTACAAGGAAACACGTAAATATTACGAATTAGAAGACCTATGGAGTGATGCAATACTCACTGAGTACGAGACTTTGTAGGTCAAAAGCGGTTATCTGTCGAGAATACCCTATATTCTCCAACATTTAAGAGATATAGGACGTTTTATTATTCAATAAAGTTCAATGGAAAATAATCAGGATAAAAATAATAAACCGGGCATGCCTAAATTCAATACCTATTGGATTTATGGGCTCATTGCCCTTATGATCATTGCTGCACAAGTGTTTCTTGTTCAGTTCGGGAATGTTGATAAAATCAACTATTCTGAGCTAGAGCAATATGTGCGTAGAGGGGATGTACGTGAAATTGTCTTAGTCAATGATAAGAAAGCAAAGATATATCTTACTGAGGAGGCTTTGACTAAAGCACCTCACAAGGAAAAAGCCTCAGCCAACAAATTGGGGCAAGCAGAGAATTACTATTGTCAAGCTGCTAACGCAGAGGTGTTGTCGAAAGACTTAGACAAATGGCAAGAAAAAGTAGCCCTTAGAGACCGAGTAATCATCGAATACGATGAAGAGTACAACTATTGGGGAGCAATCCTGGGATGGTTACTTCCAATTTTTTTATTGGTAGCCATCTGGTTGATCATCATGAGACGTATGGGAGGTGGCGCTGGAGGACCAGGCTCACAAATATTCAATATTGGAAAATCTAAAGCAGCCTTATTCGATCAGAATGCCAAGGTCAATGTCACATTTAAGGATGTAGCTGGATTGGATGAAGCCAAAGAGGAAGTGATGGAAGTAGTAGACTTCTTGAAGAATCCTAAAAAATACACCTCACTTGGTGGCAAAATACCTAAAGGGGTGCTTTTGATAGGCCCTCCTGGTACAGGTAAGACCTTGTTGGCAAAAGCGGTAGCAGGTGAAGCGGGTGTTCCTTTCTTTTCTATCTCAGGATCGGACTTTGTAGAGATGTTCGTAGGAGTAGGTGCTTCTAGAGTAAGAGATTTGTTCAAGCAGGCTAGAGAGAAGGCACCCTGTATAGTATTTATCGATGAGATAGATGCAATAGGTCGTGCAAGGGGAAAAGGTAATATGCAAGGGGGAAATGATGAACGTGAGAATACACTCAATCAGCTGCTCGTAGAGATGGATGGGTTTAGCACTGATAAAGGAGTAATTCTCATGGCGGCGACCAATAGACATGACGTGCTTGATAAAGCTTTGATGCGTCCAGGTCGTTTTGATAGACAAATCGGAATCGATAGACCTGACCTTGTAGGTAGAGAAGCGATTTTCAAAGTACACCTTCGCAATATCAAAATCAGTGAAGGGATACAGGCTTATACATTAGCAGAGATGACTCCTGGATTTGCAGGAGCAGATATCGCAAATATCTGTAATGAAGCAGCACTTGTAGCAGCTAGGAGAAATAAGAAGTCTGTAGATATGGATGACTTCAATTATGCTTTAGATAGAGTGATTGGTGGATTAGAAAAAAAGAACAAAATCATATCTCCTAAGGAGAAAGAGATTATTGCCTACCATGAAGCTGGTCATGCAGTATGTGGTTGGTTTTTGGAGCATGCTTCTCCATTGGTAAAAGTAACTATTGTGCCTAGAGGGGTAGGAACCCTGGGTTATGCGCAATACCTACCAAAAGAAGAGTATATCACTAGAACGGAAGCGCTCTTGGATAGAATGTGTATGACTTTTGGAGGTAGAGCGGCTGAGCAGATTATTTTTGGTAAGATATCCACTGGTGCTCAAAGTGATTTAGATCAGGTGACTAAGATGGCCTACAGTATGGTGACTGTTTTCGGGATGAATGAGAAAGTAGGACAGGTATCATTCTATGATATGCAAAACAACTTCCAGAAGCCTTACTCTGACGATACGGCTACTTTGATTGATGATGAGGTGCGCAAGTTAGTGGAAGGGCAATATCAACGAGCAATCAAATTGCTACAAGAAAAAAGTACTGAACTTGAGGTGCTGGCCAAACAGCTTTTAGACAAGGAAGTTTTGTTGAAGTCTGATGTTGAAAGATTGATCGGGATGAGACCGGTATCTAATGATCAACTCATAGCAGAGAAAGAGGCATTCATAGAAAATGGGATGAAAAACGATAATGGATTGAATGATAATGGTGTAGATATTCCAGGTTCGAATAATGATCCTATAGAATAATAAAGAATATCACTGTAATTAAAAAAAGCCTAGTCAGCGATGCTGACTAGGCTTTTACTATTTTAGGGATATTCAGAAATCATGTAAGTCTTTGAGAAACATAATTTTGCTGGTGGTTCTCTATAAATAATTGCTTCGTTCTTCATGAAATTGCAGTAAAAACGGGGTGATTCTCGCATTCAAATTGTCACGATTTGTCAAATAAAAATCCCGCCAATTTGGATTTTGCCCTATTCTTTACTTGGGGCTGACACCCCAAGCTAGTAACATCTCGCCTTCCGAGAAAATCGGAACAGGTACTCTGAGGCTAGCCCCGCTTACTCCTGAATATGCCTATTTTTATGAATAGGAGATGATTAAGCTTCTTCTCCCGTCTTTACTTGTAGTTGGAAACCATTTCCATGGATATTTACGATTTCAAGTTTGCTGTCCTTCTTGAGGTACTTGCGTAATTTTGTAACGAATACGTCCATCGATCTTGCGGTAAAGTAATTGTCTTCGCCCCATATCTTTGTCAATGCTTCAGATCTCGGAAGGATGTCATTTACTTTCATGCAAAACATCTTGAGCAGCTGTGCCTCTTTTGGTGATAGCTTGTCTTTGCTTTCTACTTCTCCACCAGGTTGAAAACTTAGTATTCTAAGTGGAAAATTGAAGTGATAATCTCCAATGGTAAATTCTTTAACATCTTCTACAGGTTCGGACTTTCCGCCGGATCTCTTCATGATAGCTTGAATTCTCAGAAGTAGTTCTTCAGAATTAAATGGTTTGCTGATGTAATCGTCGGCTCCAATTTTAAATCCTTGCAAGACATCTTCCTTCATAGTTTTGGCGGTTAGGAAAATGATAGGTACTTCTTTATTTATCTCTCTAACTTCTTTTGCTAGAGTGAAACCATCCTTCTTTGGCATCATTACATCAAAAATGCAGAGATCGAAAGTTCCCTTTTTAAAACTAGCGAGACCTTCCTCTCCATCTTGAGCCAACGTGACGATATAGTCATGCATCTCAAGATAAGAACGAAGTACATCACCGAAATTTTGGTCATCTTCAACCAGTAAAATGTTCTGATTCGGCATATTCTTGTTTAATTTTAGTTTTAGTTCTTAAATATCTTAGTCTAATTGTAGCCTTGTCAAGCTATTTACAAAGGTATAACGAATAATTTACAAATAAATTTTAACATTTGATGAATCCTGCGAAATGTTAAGGAAAATTACTGTTTTGACTGTAAATAGGGCAAATTAAGTATAAAGCGGCTTCCTTTTCCTAGTTCACTTTTCACAGAAATAGAACCAGAATGAGCGGTAACGAGGGCTTTTACATAGCTGAGGCCTAAACCGAAGCCTTTTACATCATGTAAATTACCCGTATGTACCCTATAAAATTTTTCAAAAATGTGCTTTTGGGCTTCTCTACTCAGGCCTATACCATTGTCTTCTATAATAATCTCAATGCTTTCAGCCTTATCCTTTGTATAGACCTTGATAGTGGGTTTTTGAGGGGTATATTTATTGGCGTTGTCCAATAGGTTATGTATAATATTAGAGATGTGGTTCTCGTCTGCTTCTATGATTGACTTATCTGCCCTGAATACACTCTCGATAGAGCCTTCCTTTTGAGTAACTTGTAAAGATATATTGTCGACTGCTTGTTGGATGAGAATATGGATGTCTACTTTCGCCAATTTTAGGTTCAAATTTTCACGGTCAAATTTGGCCATCTGTAGCACTTTCTCTACTTGCTCTAGCATTCTCTTATTTTCCTGTTTGATGATGTTGGCAAAGCGATTCACCTTGTCTTTGTTCCCACTAATCATGGGACTCTGGATAGAATCCGCCGCCAGAGAAATGGTGGCAATAGGTGTTTTGAACTCATGAGTCATATTGTTGATAAAATCGGTCTTCATTTCAGAAACCTTCTTTTGTCTGAATACAATCAGGATGGTATAGATAAAGCAAAACAGAATAGCCCCTGTAAATAGGAGGGCCGCTAATAGCGACTTCCAAGTGGAGGTCCAGATAAAGCTATTCAGATTGGGAAAGTACATGTACAAATAGCCTGGTGTGGTAATCCCCAAGGCAAATAAGGGAGTCTTATATTTTGAATTGATCAGCTGTAGCTCGCTGTCTGTATACTCTGGTACAGTGACTCTAGGGGAAAAGTCATCGACTTGATAGTTCCCATTTTTGATGACGAAACTATTTCTCTGAGAGGAAAAGACTCCGTATCGATATTCTGTAAAGATTCCTCTTGATTCTAATTCTCTATCTATGAGTTGTTGAAGATTTAATGGAGGGGGGAGTCTCTGTGCAATGGACTGAAGATTTCTACGAAGTGATTCTGCCTCTCTAGAATACGGATTAGCGGCGGCTTGTTTTTGCTCCTGATCAGAAAGATTTTTGGCTACACTGCGCAGGGCATCTTGAATACTGACTTCAATATTTTTTTTGCCCAATTTGATTGACCAATTGATCCAGTAGATTTGGAGCGCACCCATACCTACCATCGCGATAGACATGAGTCCAATGATTATCCAAATTGATCTTCTCTTCATGAGATGACAAATTACGGAGAAATACTCTATTTATTATATAATGCGTTTTGATGTATATCTCCTGATGGCTATAATTTCACCTTTTATTAACTTCTGGTGTTGGGGAATAGTGTTGATATATGGGTAGCATCTCTGCGTGAGCGATGGTAGCTAGTGCCGACGGAGGAAGGCAGACTGCCTTTTTCAGGCAGGCCGAGCGAATAGCGAGCTAGCGGACGTAGCGCCTTACAAGCAGCTTATCCCTAGACGTAATCGCCTTGGGATAAGCTGCTTGTAAGGCACGCCTAATCGAAATTAACCTGACTTTAACATTTAAACCAAAAATTCAAATTACGAATAGGCTTATATTTGAAATAATAATCAAAATAAAAAAATAGAAAATGAAAGGGATCCAGATTTTATTGATTTTGAGCTTTATGATTTGCACTCAGTTTGGTTTCGCGCAATCTACTGAAAAGACCTATGAAATAACGATTAGCCTCACGGATGCTGAAGGCAAGAAGGAGGTGAAAGAGATGGTCATCAAAGGAGATATGAGCCAAGAGGAATTGGATGCCTTGATCCAAGAGCAGATAGGGGGTGCTAATGGCGAAGTGGAGGTGAACGTAAATGTAAATGTAGACGGGGGAGATGCAAGTACAAGTGGGGGTAAGGAGTCGAAAACGATCACAAAAATTATCAAGCAAAGAAATAATCTATCTGAAGAAGAAAAAATCATCATCGAAGAGCACGATATGGAAATCGAGGTGAAAGGTGATAAGGTCTACATCAATGGTGAGGAGGTTCAGGATGGGGATTTTGGAGATAAGAAAGTCCGCATCTTGAAGTTTGAAGAAGGCGAAGATTTTGATCTAGAGGGTTTGTTGGATGGAGAAGATATAGAAATAGGAGAGGGGGAGAAAATATTTTTTATAGAAAGAGAA
>CAKZVJ010000239.1 GCA_937923345.1 uncultured Saprospiraceae bacterium | reverse complement strand
GCTATCCGGTTCTGAAATTTTTGTCGCTGTGCTACATTGAGGTTTTGGTAGTACGGCACGTGATTGATCAGGAGCAGCTTGAAGCCATTGGACAGCTTGGGTGGATTTTTGGTCCACCACCACCAATCTATTTCACTGCCGATAAAATATAAAATAATGCTGATTCCCCCTGACACCAATGCCACTGCCTCCCAAAAGCCAGAATCGCTCATCTCGAAGTTGAGTAAATAGAGCTGATATCCTGCTACGAGCAGCAGGATCAAAAAAGGAAGCATGAGTACGCGTGACGCCATCCGTTTATAGAATTATTATGGTGTAGATTCAACAATGCGTTATAGTATAGTTATAACGCAGAAAAAGCATAAAAGTAAGAAAAAATGCAGGTAGAAATAGGCTTTACTCGTTTCGCTTATATTTCAAACTGCTTCCTCAGATCATCCAGATCGTAGGTGATGAAGCATTTTTTGCCCCATGGATTGGCATAGGGCATTTCGCAGGCAAAGAGTTGATCTATCAGTGTTTGTACCTCTTTTTCTCCTAGGCTAGTGCCTCTTTTAATCGCAGTACTTCTCGCGAGTGAGCCAGCTACCGTGGTTTTGATATCGCTATTGAGGGTTTTGTTTTCGCGTTGTTGTTCGACGAGGATTTGGATCAGCTCCTCTACGTTGATGTTTTCACTGCACTCTGCTGGCAATCCTTGCAACACAAAGGTATTGGCACCAAACTCTTGCACATCAAATCCCATTTGGTTGATTTCTGGGAGAATCTCCTTGAGCACTTCGCTATCCTGATTGCTGAGGGGAATATTGATGGGAAACAATAAAGCTTGGGTATGCTGCTGCTGCGCCCCAATCACCCTGATATACTTTTCATACAGGATTCGCTCGTGCGCCGCCTGTTGATCGATAAGTAGGTAGCCAGATTTGATGGGGCTTACTATATAGGAACTATGCAGTTGGAAAGAGCCCGTAGACCCTTGCTTCTCTTCTGGGATGAGTTCGTCTTGACCCCACTGACTGGCTATAGTCGTCACCTCTTCTACAAATTCATCTTCCGGTATAGTCATCGGCAGATCTGTAAGGCCTTTGTATAGTTTTTGCCAGTTTTCTAGATTGCTAGACTCCACACTATTGGTGCTGGCAGGTCTACTGCTCGACTGTGGCATAGGACTAGCTTGGCTGCTTGGATTCCAGTTCATTTCGGTGGGCTGACTTCTTTGGATAGAAGGCCCTTGCGAATAGGCTTGACTTATATTTGGATCTTGATCAAAGTCTAGGGTAGGCGTGATGCTGTATTGCCCCAATGCATGTCGAGTCGCCACTCTCAAGTAGTTGTATATTATTTTTTCATCCTCAAACTTGATTTCTTGTTTGGTGGGGTGCACGTTGACATCAATTATCTTCGGATCCAGCTCCATGAATATCACGTACAGCGGATAGCTATTTTCTGGTAGCAAGTCTTCGTAGGCGTTCATGATGGCATGATGCAGGTAGCCAGACTTGATAAAGCGATTGTTCACAAAGAAAAACTGCTCGCCCCTGGTCTTCTTAGCAAACTCGGGCTTGGATACAAAACCAGAGAACTTGACGACATCCGTTTCTTCACTCATCGGCACCAATTTCTTGTTGCCATTATTGCCGAGTACGCCGACTATCCTTTGTCGGAGATTTCCGATCGGGAGATGGTATAGTTCATTTTGGTTATGGTGTAGGCTGAAGAACACATTCGAATTCGCGAGGGCTACTCTCGAAAATTCATCGATGATGTGTCTGTTCTCTACAGAATTTGATTTTAAAAAATTCCTTCTCGCAGGCACATTAAAAAACAAATTCTTGATGCTGATGCTCGTACCGACTTGACATTGACAGGGTTCTTGGGATAGGACTTTTGACCCTTCGATGATGATCTGGGTGCCCAATTCTTGTCCCTCTTGTCTAGTCTTCAATTCTACCTGCGCGATGGCTGCGATGGACGCGAGGGCCTCTCCTCTAAACCCCATGGTCGTCAGTGCAAAGAGGTCGTTGGCATTTTTTATTTTGGAGGTAGCGTGTCGCTCAAAACTCATCCGAGCATCCGTCTCTGACATTCCCTTTCCGTTATCCACTACTTGGATGAGTAACTTACCGGCCTCTTTGAGGACCAACTTTATTTCGGTAGCACCTGCGTCGATCGCATTTTCCAGCAACTCTTTTACAGCAGATGCGGGCCGCTGAATGACCTCTCCAGCTGCGATTTGGTTAGCAATAGAATCCGGCAATAGTTGGATGATATCCGACATAGTAAAAACGTAAATTACAGATGAAATTTGGAAATGACCAGTACTGTTATGGCTGGCTACTCAAAGTAATCCAATATGATCTGCGAATTTACATTAAGTAGTACATATGCAAGCAATCCTAGCGCCAATATTATTGCAATTAGTGTAAAATTTGATCTGCGTTTAGCCGCTGCTTGTGTATGGCTGAGATTCCCTCCTCGATTTCGGGCAGATCTGAAGCTTCCAGACAGGCGGCCTTTCACATCATCTGCGGTGGCTTCTTCTTTGCGTGCCTTCAACTCCGCTAGTCGACGCTCGATGCGTTCCTTTTCAGGGTCCCAAAACCTTGGTTTGTAGTCGTATTGACTAGGATTCGGCGTTTTTAAAAATTTGAATAGAGCCATGTGTACGTATTGTCCTTCTAAGATACAGATTCCTTTTTACATTTTTTTGGTGTATGCTCCTTTTGTG
>CAKZVJ010000238.1 GCA_937923345.1 uncultured Saprospiraceae bacterium | reverse complement strand
CGGAATATCATCAGCGTCAGGATTGATATTTGGATTGGTATCATCACAATCGCTATTATTGCTAACAAAAGAGTCAGGAGCAAGATCTCTGCAAATAGAAACCGAATCAAGTGGATTACCGTACCCGTCTCCGTCTGCATCCTTGAAGAATGAATAATAGGTAATATCATCATCTATTAGACCATTGCAATCGTTATCAAAATTGTCGCAAACTTCAGTAGCTAATGGATTTATCTCATCTGTATAGTCATTACAATCATCAGCGTTGGTGACGTACCCCATAGGTATATTTGCATCACAAGTGTCAATAAAATTATTAGCATCTCCAAAGCCATCCATATCTGCATCTAAATAATAAGTGAATGATTCAATGCCGTCATTAATCATTCCTGAACAATCATTATCTACATCATCACAAATTTCTGCCATGGCAGGATTAACATTGATATCAGTGTCATCACAATCGTTGGCATTTCTAACATACTGAGAGGGCGGTGTACTTACACAGACTTCAATACTTTGCGCCGCATCACCAAATCCATCTCCATCGTTATCTAAGTAATAAGTAGAAAGTGGAAGATTTTCATCTGTTTCACCATTACAGTCATTATCTAAATCATCACAAATCTCAGCTGCACCTGGAAAAACGTTTGCCTCCTCATCATCACAGTCCTCGTATGAAAAGAAGCCGTCATTGTCATTGTCAAAATAGAAGTAAGATCTAGCTAAGTCGAATACTTCATTGCCAATTTTCATACCGATCAACCTACCAGGGATGTCATCTGCAGGCGGGTGAATACCACCCCAGATTCTAGATAAACTGGTCTGATCAGAGGCATCTGCATAGGTCGCCCACTGCAGGGTAAATGATTCACTAGGGCCATCTTCAAATACTAAGAACTCATTTTGCTCTACATCAAAAGTGCCCATTCCTCCCGGGAAAAACTCATCTCCGGTTAGGCTAGTCAATACTTCTGCTGCAGCTCTACTAAAAGTAGAATGCCCAGAAACATAGCCTGCAAAATTTGGAGATACAAAAGAAGGTCTTTGGAATGGCCACCAATTTTCTGCCAAAATCCAACCTACTCCAGCTGTCGTTGTAGCAGAATCACTTATAAAGTCTGGTCCTCTCCAAGTGTATAATTTTATTTTATTAAGATGCTCATTATTGTTTCCTACTAAAGGATCGTTCGGTCCAACCATTTCGATAAAGCCAGGTTCTAGTTGAAATCCAGCAACATGGAAATTGGGTAAATTGGGGTCTGAAGACTGGCCATACTCTGCCATAGCTCTAATGGCGGAAACGGGTCTCACATAATCATAGTGTCCTTTTATGCCCCAAGTAGTAACGGCACTATCGTGCATGGCGCCACCGAGAGTGAAGTATGCCTTTACATACCACTCTAGATCACCAAGTACCTCGTCCTGTCCATTAAATTGCTTAACGAATTCTGGATGTTCGCTCACATAGTTAAGTAGGGTAAACCAGTGACCAGGAGGAGTCTCTGAATCTGGACCATCCGCCCAAAACTCTGCAAGTACTCTGGCATAGTCTCCTCGCTTAACGATGTTAGGTGCATAAGGCTGACCAGTGGCAGGATTTAAATCTCGGCCAGTGCTAGGGTCTCCGCCAAATTGGCGATTATAAAATTCTCTTAATCCAGTCCAATCCGTTGGATAACTTTGTGTGTTGCCTTGTGCTCCTGGAGAGATGTCAATCTCTACACCATCCGATGGGTCGAGATGAGAGCCCCAAACAGATACTAATGAGAAGCCCCATTTATATTCTTCTGACTCCGTCGTAATATCAATAGTGTCCAAAAGCGGTGGTGCACCAGGATCGTTATATACCCAATAGTCTCCTTCTGTTTTTTTGAAAATAGTTAGATCCTCTGTCGTTAAAGAGAAAGGGGTCACTTTACCCCATTCAGGACTTAAAAATGGAGGAGTATTAAATGGAATGACATTACCACTTTGATCAATAAATACATTCAAGGTTAATGGCTGCCATCTATTGGGGTCTTGAATTTCAGGATTGCCAGAGAAAGCCATCACTAAAGGGTCATTGTAAGGTTCATAATATAGGTTTTCGTAGTCGGAAGCTTCATTTGCATTATCTATATCTCCCATATTTATTAGACAAGCACCGATATAATTTCCTAGCGAGGCTGGGTTTCCTGAACTTATATCTTGGCTAACATGAAATCTATCATAGCCTTTACGAACCATATAGTCATCTAGTAAGTCATAAATAACCTCTCTACCAGGAGAACTTTGAAATCTTCTGATGAGTAATCTATATACTGCAAAGGATATGGCTTCTTCCCGCGCTGCTTCTATGTCTGCTGGCATGGGTAAGTTTGCTTTGTCAAAGTTACAAGTATAGTTACCTACCGTATTTCCTAATAAATATGGTGTTGCCTCCTCATCATATGCTGCCCATGCATCGTACATACCTATAGAAGCATGAAATAAATTTCGAGCGTGAACAGTTGGTCGCGCAAAATCATTTCTGATGCCTTCTAGCAGTATCTCATTCAATTCGTGAGGAACACTTTCTTGAGCATTGGGGTGAGGAAAAGGAAAAAGGAATAGGACCAAGAAAATTACGTAAGAGTAAGTCTTTACATTCATGGAATATGGATTTTAATCTATTTTAGTTTTTAGCCCTCAAACTGTCCTGAAAAGGACATTTCAAAGATACTTCAATAAAAACAAAAAAGAAGCCACATATGATGAGTTCTAGCCATATGAAGGCTCAAAATCCCCAAAAAAGAGAATAACTTTATATTTTTACAAAATCTTGAGTTACTAATGGCTTATATTCGCGGCCAAATAATAGTCAATGCAAAATATTCCGAATAAATTCTTAGTTACCTCTGCCTTGCCATATGCGAATGGTGCACTACATTTAGGGCATTTTGCAGGAGCATATCTACCCGGAGATATATACGTGCGTTTTCTACGCTCGATGGGTAAAGATGTAGTTTGGGTTTGTGGTTCGGATGAACACGGTGCTTCAATCACTATTAGAGCTAAAAAAGAAAAGAGAAGCCCTAAAGAGATCATTGATACTTATCATACACTCAATAAGGAATCTTTTGAAAAATTAGGGATGTCATTTGATATCTATCATCGTACTAGTGAAAAATTGCACCATGAAACCGTGCAAGAATTTTTCATGCATATGTACGAGAATGGGGATGACTTTGAAGTGCAAGAATCAGAGCAGTTTTATGATGAAGAGTACGATCAGTTTTTAGCAGATCGATATATTAAAGGGACTTGCCCAAAGTGTAGCCATGATGCCGCATATGGTGATCAATGTGAAAATTGTGGCTCAGATTTGTCTCCCACAGAATTGATAAATCCATTATCTACCCTTAGTGGTAAGAGCCCAAGTTTACGAAAGACTAAGCATTGGTTTTTTAAGCTAGACCAACATAGTGAATGGCTAAAAGAATATATCAATGATGGGGTCTTAGATGGTAAGTCTCACCACGATGCAAAGAAATGGAAAAAGCACGTAAAAGGACAATGTCTGTCATGGTTGGATGATCTACGTCCTAGAGCTATAACTCGTGATTTATCTTGGGGGATAGATGTGCCCTTGGACGATGCGGAAGGAAAAGTATTCTACGTTTGGTTTGATGCGCCGATAGGCTATATTTCTGCTACTAAGCAGTGGGCATTAGATAATAATAAAGACTGGGAGTCTTATTGGAAAAATGAGGATACACAGTTAATTCACTTCATAGGAAAAGATAATATTGTATTTCACTGTATCGTTTTTCCTGCCATGCTTAAGGCGCACGGAGACTACAACTTGCCAATCAATGTGCCTGCTAATCAATTTCTAAATTTCGAAGGACAGAAATTTTCTAAGTCTAGAAATTGGGGGATTGAAATTCACCAATACCTAGAAGAGTTTGCGGCTTTTGAAAATAAAGAAGATGCGCTACGGTATGCTTTAATTCGCAATATGCCCGAGAACAAGGATAGCGATTTCAAGTGGGATGAGTTTGTAGAGTTTCACGATAATGAATTGGTTGCCAATTTGGGTAATTTCATCAATCGGGTCATAGTTTTGACCAATAAATACTTTGATGGAGTAGTGCCTTCTGCGAGTGAAAATGCCATCGATAAAATAGGGGAGATCAATACCTTAATAGCAGAATACCAATCTGAAATTTTAGATTTTAATTTTCGCAATGCAGTCCTAAAAATGATGGAAATTTCTTCATTAGGGAATACTTACCTGCAAGATGTGTCTCCCTGGAAAATGTATAAAGCAGATCCTGATAACCAAGAGATTAAGGATTGCTTGTATAACTGTTTGCAAATTGTAGCCATCCTAGGTGCTATTGCCGAACCTTTTATTCCGTTCAGTGCCCAGAGAATAAATACAACTTTAAATGCCGAAACTAGCTCTATAAAGCAAGTGCTCGATAGATTATCTAAACAGGAATCAGTAATCAAAGCAGGCCACCAAATTGGTGTACCGCAGTTACTTTTTGCCAAAATTAATGACCCAAAAGATTCAACACGTATGGACTTAATAGAAAGAGAAAAGGGTAAGCTTTTGAAAATTGTAGAGGAGTCTTTACCAAAAACCGAACCTATAAAAGATACTATTCCTTTTGAAGATTTCACCAAGATGGATATTCGTACAGCCAAGGTATTAACGGCTGAAAAAGTGGAAAAAGCAGATAAGTTACTGAAGCTACAGGTGCAGATGGGTATCGAACAAAGAACTGTTGTCTCAGGAATTGCCAAGCATTATAAGCCAGAAGATTTGATAGGCGTGGAGGTGTTGTTGTTAGCTAATCTAGCGCCAAGAAAAATACGAGGTGTAGAGTCAAAAGGAATGATTCTAATGGCTGAAAACGAAAAGGGAGAACTATGTTTAGTCAGTCCAAATAAGCCTTTTGGCTCTGGATGGGTAGTCAGATAAAAAAGCTAGCAATGTTGTGTCTTTCTTGGGCACAATCGTAAATAAAGAGAGAAATATAATGTTGAAGAAGGTAAAGTATGTCAGTATGCTTATCATCGCAATACTATTATGCGTGGTTGGTTTTGATATGCATCGCCTTACCCAAGCGCAAGGATTTTGGGGGCATCGCCCCATGTTTTTTTTAATTCTTTTGACGGCATTGATTACCCTACTGAGAAGTCGCTTTTTCTATGGCAATGAATGGAGAGTGCGCTGGACTACCTTAAGTACCCTTTCTGCAGTGCTCTTATATTTCGGTTTTCCGACCATGCCATTTACACCTTTGCTGTTTGTAGGATTTGTGCCTTTATTAATGGTCGAAAATGAAATCAGTAGACAAGCAGAAAAGCCGTTCTGGAAGATTGCCCTTTATGCCTATCATACCTTTCTTGTCTGGAATATTCTATCCACTTTTTGGGTTAGCAATTCTTCGCTAGGTGGAGGAATATTTGCCAACTTTGTCAATGCGGCATTGATGACTATCCCGTTTATGTTGTACTCTTTTTGCAAGCGCTATTTAAAGTCAAACTTGCATACTTGGGCTTTTGTAGCATTTTGGATCGTCTATGAAAAGGTAGATCAGTATTGGGAGTTGACATGGACTTGGCTGACGATAGGGAATGGTTTTGCTCAGTATCCTTCATGGGTGCAGTGGTATGAATATACGGGAGTCTTTGGGGGTACCTTTTGGGTATTGCTGGTAAACTACACGCTTTACAAGACTATTCAAAAGTATGAATTATGGAATCTAAGATGGAAGCACTTACAAGGGCCCATCGCCATGGTTGTAGTGCCGATAGTGATTTCATTGGGAATGTATTTTACTCATCAAGAGAAAGGCTTAGACAAGAAGGTCTTAGTAATACAGCCGAACTATGAACCGCACTACCAAAAATTTAGTGTTGATAGAACAGTACAGTATAATAAAATGCTTGCTCAAATTAAAAGCAAAATAGATGTTGAAACGGATTACGTTTTGATGCCTGAGACGGTTATCCGAGGGGTCAATTTACGAGATGGAGATCGACATACCTACCTAAATAAACTAAAACGAGAACTTAAAGAGTATCCAAATGTAAAAATTGTTTCCGGGGTTAGTGCTTACATTCAAACTAGGGATTCCCTAGAGATTCCCAAAAAGTCTAGAAGGACTAGAGTAGTAAGGGGTGCTACGAGCTATATTGAAGCTTATAATGCTGCCGTACAAGTAAGCAATGATATTGACACCATTCAGTATTATAAGAAATCAATTCTGGTACCGGGCACTGAAATATTTCCATACGCCCAACTCTTCTTTTTTATGGAAGGGTTTATAAAAAGTATGGGGGGAACTGTGGCAGGAAATGGAACGCAGGCGGAACGTGATGTTTTTTGGGATGCTGCTAAGGAGTATGCTGTCGCTCCAGTTATTTGCTATGAATCTATCTATGGAGAATACTGCGCGGAGTACGTCAGAAAAGGTGCTAATGCATTGTTTATTTTGACTAATGATGGATGGTGGGATGATTCTCCAGGTTTTAGACAGCATTTAAAGTTTGCCTCCCTAAGAGCCATCGAAACGCGAAGAGCTATCGCCAGATCTGCTAATACAGGCTCATCTTGCTATATCAATCAGAGAGGGGATATCTTAGAAGCTACGGAATACGAAGTAGATGCAGTTTTGCAAAGCAAGATTAAGTTTAATAATGAAATTACCTTTTATACCAAATGGGGAGATTTTATTGCTAGAATCTCAGGGCTCCTTGCTATTTTATTGCTACTCAACTCAATAGTACATCGTGTGACTAAGAGGTAGAGTGCATACACGTTCCAAAGTTAAAACCCCTAGCGTCATCGGCGCTAGGGGTTTTTATTTTATGGATATTGGGGAGGATAAGTTATCTAATCTTCGGTCGACGTCTCTTGCCACCGGGCTTAATCGGTACACCTCCTCTATTCATTCTAGAGGCTTGTTTGATAGAACCTTTGTTTTTCATCATCTTATCGAACTCCGCTACTTGCTGTTTGATTTGTGGAGTTCTGATATTTAAGTTCTTCAAAGTGCGGTGATGCTTTTCGGCAATGTTCCACTTTCCTCTATTCGCATTAATAGAAGCTAACTGTAGGGCTACCATTGCTTTCTCATCATCAGAGGGCAATTCGATTTCCTGTGCTTTGTTGAGCCACATTTCTGCGGCATCATTGTCTTTGCGCTGCATCGCCATGGAACCTTTGAGCAAGAAGTATAGCGCACGGTAGGTTTTGTACAACCAGTTGGGTTTTACGGTCATGTCTAGTCTTTGCTCTGCTTCCGCAAATTTCATTTCCTGCATGAGCGTACCAGCGGACTGCACCGTACCCATAAAAATATAACTCGCCGTCATGATTAGGAATAATAACCAAAACCAGATAGCGTACCAAAAGCCGAATCCACTCATAAAAGTGAATGCCAGACCACCGATCAGCCCTAGAGCGATTAATCCAAACTTGACATATATATTGATAGAAAACATATTTTGTATCTTTTGACTACAAATTTAAACTAAAAGAGGCCAAAATGAGACTAGATGTGATGCTTAATTTTCAGTAATTGGTCAAAATAGCCCTTATTTAAGCCAGTCCTTATGGCTCAATAGCATATAGTTGTGATGTACTTCTAATTTGACCGCTTCGGGGAATTGTTTCTTGAAGATCTGTTCAAAATAGCTGTTGGATTGCTCCTTATTGTTGTCTGACAGGGCCAATGTGTTCATCACCAATAAGCCCTTAGGCTCTAGCAGACGGGCCACATTCGCTAGATAATCCGCCGCATAGAACGATGCTGGAATCTGGTTGTCAAGGAAAATATCACTGCATATCAAGGCATATTGTTGCTGACAGGTAGCCGCATAAATCTGAGCATCAGCACAAATCAATTGTATGGGACTGTCGAGCGTATCTCCAACATACTTATCAAATAGATAGAGTACGTTTTCGTCTAGCTCTATACCGGTGTAGTGCGCCACTGTGTCAAAGGACTTCTCCAAAATAATAGGGATACTGCCCAAGCCAAATCCGAGGATTAGCACTTCTCCATCTTGTATATGCGACAAGTCAAGCTGGGCAAAAGTCTTGGCGAAGTTGTGGTAATTTTCTCCATAAGAATAGATAGCATTTTCTGTAGAGAGCTGGAGCTTCCCTTTTTGCATACTCACATAGAGGTGCGGATTGATATCGCTAGGAGCACTCTCAATATGCATTTCGGTCAAATAACTAAGGTACTTTTTCCAGATAGGGACCATAGCCGATTAGCTGCTACGCTGTCTTTCCCAACCGCGATATTCTGATGATTGATCAAAAACATGCTTCAAGATATCTACATCAGTTTGATCAAGTTGCTGATCTCTTCGTTGCATAACCAAGTTGGCCGTTTCGATTACTTTATCAATGCGGTGCGTCTTATAGCTAGAGTCTGGTCCTCCCCAAGAGAATGAAGGGATGAAGTTCTTTTGATATCCTGCTCCGTACACATTACAGCCTACACCTACTACAGTACCCGTGTTGAACATAGTATTGATACCTGCCTTGGAGTGGTCCGCCATGATGAGGCCACAAAACTGCAAGCCCGTTTTAGCAAAGCTTCGGCTACTGTAGTCCCAAAGTTTTACTTCACTATAGTTATTCTTGAGATTGCTATTGTTAGTCGCTGCACCGAGGTTGCACCATTCTCCAATCACCGCATTGCCGAGGTATCCATCGTGTCCTTTGTTGGAAAAGCCTTGGAAGACCACGTTGCTCACTTCTCCACCTACTTTACAGTGCGGGCCAATGCTGGTGCCTCCATATATTTTGGCACCCATTTTCAAGACGGAGTGATCACCCAGTACAAATGGACCTCTAATCAAACAGCCGTCAAGAATCTTTGCATTTTTTCCAATATAGACCGGGCCATCCGTAGCGTTGATGATGCAAGCTGATAAATCGGCTCCTTCTTCAATAAATACCTTTTCTCTCCCGATCGCTTTTGCGTAAGAGGGGACAGGCATTGATTCTCTATTTTTAGTCAATAAGTCAAAATCATTCTCAATGGCCTTTGCATTGAGGCTGAATATATCTGAAAGTTGAGTGATGCGCAAAAGGGGCGTGTCGCCGATCTCAAAACCCGCTAATTCATTGATGTCCTCATTGTGGATAAGGTTATCAAATTGTTGTCTATTCAATAGTGCCGCCACTAGGTCACCGTCTTTTAGCAAGGCTTCATTTTCTTGCAGTTGCTCTATGAGTTTGCAAATATGAAAAGAGGGAAGTATGCTGGCGTTGATGACAAAGTTACTGTCTTCAATATTGATGGGAAACTTGTCAGAAAGATAATCCTGCGTGATAAAAGAGACCTTAGCAGAGAAGAATTTTTCCCATTTTTCTTTTATGGTCAAAACACCAAGGCGCAGCATGCCGACGGGCTTCGTATACGTCAGAGGCAACAACTTTTCTCTGGTGTCATCATCAAACAAAATGATATTCATGTTAGCTATTTTAGTATGTGACGATAGTGATTGAGTACTTTTCGCAAGCTTGCTTTTATATAAAGTGTAGCCGCTAAAAACTCAATGTTAGATACGTATTATATTTAATATTTGATGATTATTGGGCATAAAAAAATCTCAAATTTCCGCTAAGAAAGATGAGACTTTTTATTCTTGTATATTTTACTGGATACTACTCGCTCGCAGCGTCCTCTGTCTGCTCAGCAGCATCTTCTTTTTTCTTAGCAAATTTCGTCTTAGCGAATCGCTTGTTGAACTTGTCAATTCTACCAGCAGTATCGACAAATTGCATTTTTCCTGTGAAAAATGGGTGCGAATCACTAGAGATTTCCATTTTTACCAATGGATATTCGTTTCCGTCTTCCCATTTCATCGTCTCTTTCGATGGTGCGCAAGAATGCGTGATGAATACTTTATCTGTTGATAAGTCCTTGAATATCACTTTTCTATACGATTCCGGATGGATTCCTTTTTTCATTTTAATATATTAATTGGTATATAATATTCTTTTAGCGGTGCAAAGATAACTTTTTTCTAAGGAAAATGATACTCCTGCGGGCTAATTTCTCCGCGTTGAGAAATGCAACATTGGGTTTTATGGCTTTGTAGGACTAGTAGTAGGACTAATAGCTATTTCTGATTTATAGAATTGCTTCTAAAATTTATTTTTGAGTTGGACTTGATTGTAGTTTTCAAACCTCCATTCGTTATTTTAAACAATTAAAGAGAATCGACCAGAAATTACATGTTAGTTTTAATGTATGAACATTATTGTTTTAATAAATTTCTGTTTTTAACTGTATTTTGTCCTAACCCCCTATAAACTGGAGACTATATAGCTTTTAAGTTAACGTATTTAGGTCTAGCATCTAGAACTTGTTTTAAATGATCATTCAAATGAAAAGTAACACCTTTATTGGCTAAGTATTTAGCTGGGCATAGGTATTTAATACCAGAGTGAATTCTTTCAAAATTATAGAAAATTATCCATCTATTAAAGACTTCATGCGCTTCATTTAAGTTTTCAAAAGAATACTTTTGACATATTACGTTTTCCATGATTGAGTGATAGGATTCAATATGTGCATTTTGCTCTGGTGTTGCGGGT
>CAKZVJ010000237.1 GCA_937923345.1 uncultured Saprospiraceae bacterium | reverse complement strand
AAAGTTTAATCTCAATGAAATATGATATTTCTGAATATCCCAACCTTAGGTGCCTTGTACAAATGAGAGAAGTCTAAGGCTGCTTAGGTGTTAAAAAGAACACGCTGCTTAAGGATCACGTTAGAAAAGCCATCATACCATAACCACTCTTAGCACCCGAACTGTCTCCTTCGTCACCCGATATCGATGATCCCCTCTCAAGCCACTGACCCAAACAATATTCTCACCATTCCATAAAACGGGAGTGCTAGCCTTTTGCTCCAAGTCATATTTCGCATCCACAAAAAGTTTTTTGAGTGACTTTGATCTTCCATCCATACCAAGGGGCTGAAAAGAATCTCCCTCATTCCAATATCGAATACGAATAAAGTCAATTTTATCTGCATCAAAAAAAGCAATGCTAGGATCACTATTTTTCTCAAAATCATGAATTCCTAGGAAGCTAAAATCAAAACTATATCTACCAAATTCAACGGATGAAATCACTGCAGGATTAAAACGGATGCTAATAGTAGGATCGTGCCCCATCGTAGAAAGAATCAAACGACCTCTATCGTAGAGCACCTGATAGTCACTAGTCGATAATTGTGCACCATTATTCCATTGCCTAGACGTCACAAAGCCCGCTACTTGCTTAGCTGTAAATCCATACGGAGCTAACCAATGCAATAGTAAATCTGGTAAATAGGGGTGTTCTAGCAGGTTTTTTAAGCTAAAAATTGCTCTCGTTTTTTCATGACGTAGCGCTTCATCAAGTATGTGATCCATCGCCTGTCGTGCAAAAAAATTACTGCCTTGCAAATGAGAGAGCGTCTTAGCAACACCAGATAGAAAATGAGGATTTTGTTCCTCGAGCTTAGGAATCACATGGTGGCGCAGAAAATTACGCGCATATTTATCTGAACTATTAGATGCATCCTCTCTGTAGGCAATAGAATTACTCGTAGCGTACGCTTGGATTTGATCTTTGGTAAAACCCAGCATTGGACGGATGACTTTTTCAATTAGGGCAGGTATACCCAGCAAGCCCGCCAGTCCAGTGCCTCTACCCAAATTGAAAAGCAAAGTCTCAGTGCTATCATTAAGATGGTGCGCGGTCAGGACATAATCATACCCTTTCTGTTCCATCAAATCATAAAACCACTCATATCTGGATACCCGTGCTTCTAGTTGAATGTTGCCGTCAAAATTGGATAGGTCATTTTCTAGCAAAAACATCGGCACATCCAATTGGCTCGCTAAGTCCGACACAAAGTCCGCATCGCCGTTAGAATCGTCACCGCGAAGGTGATAATTGACATGGCAAAGCGCAAAATTAAGAAAGCCTATTTTGCATAAGTACGCCAACACCACGGAGTCCATACCTCCGCTGATAGCTAGTAGAAAGCGCCTCTTTGGGTAAGAAGGCACTAAATTGTCTAATTTAACTAAGAATTCAGTGACCAAAATGCAGTTTTGAGCGTTTAAGTTAAGATTATTTCCTCAAATGTAAACAAATCGCATTCGTGGGATAATTTTTGGCTATACTCATTAGAAATCTTTATTTTTGAATCGAATAGTTAACATTAACTATAAATTATACATCCTTGACATACATTACATCTCATTCCTTTATCGATGCATTGCGATATCTGCTTATCGCTGGAGTGCTGTACTCGTCAAGCAACTTGCTTTCAGCACAACTTCCGATCACCTGGTCTCAAAGTTTTGGCAATGCCCAAAAGAACATCATTGTTGATATTGTCGATATTCCCAATCAGGGGAGTTTGGCCGTTGGGTATTCTAGACCCAGCGCGAATCAAGCTATAGAATTTTGGATCAATAGGCTCGACATGGATGGCGCCTTGGTTTGGTCCAAAAATTTAGGCAGTACAGGATTTGATAGAGCATCTGCTGCGATAAGATTGAGCAACGGAGATTTTGTGATAGCCGGGCACGGCACGGCGGCAGATAAAGATTTTAATAGTGCTTCAAAAAATTCTGACGGAATCATTTTGCACATGGATGCCAATGGCAATGTCAATTGGGTAAAATCATATGGAGAGATCGGACACGATCAGTTTGCGGACATTTTGGAATTGCCCTCCGGCGAATTTTTGGCAGTAGGGACAACCACTTCTTATGCCAATACTTTTTCAGATAGAGCATCCGATGGTTGGGCTGTCAAAATAAATGCCAACGGTGGTGTAGTGTGGAACAGAAGATTTGGAGGCTCTCTCATGGATGGATACAACAAGGCGGCATTGAATCCAGATGGATCATTCATGCTGGCAGGCACCTCCAATTCTAGAGATCTACAAAGTCCCGACTTTTTTGGAGCTTCAGATTTGTGGTTGTCAAAGATTAATGCAAACGGCACGCACGCTTGGTCTCGCAATTATGGAGGCAACCTAAAAGAGCAACTCAACGCTTTGGTACCAACTATTGATGGAGGCTATCTATTAGGCGCTACTACCTATTCGGCAATGGCTGGTAGCAAGGGGCACGGAGACATTTGGGTGCTTAAGGTGAGTGCTCTAGGAAATCAATTGTGGCAGAAAATACTTGGTGGCAGCAATACGGATAAATGCACCACTATTGCTCCGTTCCAAGGAGATGGATTTCTACTCGCTGGTACATCCACCTCATCGGATGGCGACATCAATAATAATCTCGGTGGACTTGATGCTTGGGTGAGCAAGTTATCCGCATCTGGAAATATAGAATGGGCTAAAAATTATGGGGGCTCACAAAACGACGCCATCAATGCAATAGAAGTATCAGAGGATGGTTCAGTTTGGCTGGCTGGTTATTCCTTCTCTTCAGACAATGATTTGACAACCAATCTTGGTATGCAAGATGCTTGGGTGCAGAGGTCTAGTACACAATCTACCCCAGTAGTCAGTCTTGGAGGCAATCAAGAAATCTGTATTGGTACGGAAGTGACCCTAGATGCTACAGATGCGAACTGTGCCACCTGCACCTATTTATGGAACGATGGTTTTAACCAAGCTATGCGAACAATCCTCGTATCCGGTTCAGCAACGTACTCTGTTACAGTGACCAACACTACAGGGAGTATGACTTCGGATGCGGTGATGATCACAGCGGTAAATGCCATTTCTGCTATGGCTACTATCGATGAGCCCAACTGTGCGGATGATATGAATGGCAGCGTTTCCCTTCAAGTGGCCGGAGGGACAAATGATTATACTTACTTATGGAGCAATACCGCCACTACCAAAGATATTGATGACTTAGGAGCTGGCACTTACTTTGTGACCATTTCAGATGACGCTCTCTGTCATTTTACGGATAGTTATACACTCCAGAATCCTGCACCAATCACAGTCGATGCGGACATCGTATTGCCTTCGTGTTCCTCTACAACCCTAGGATCAATATCATTGGAGACAACGGGAGGCGAGGCGCCATATGAATATTTATGGAGCAATCAGTTGATAGGTCCAGTGATCACTGGATTATCAGCAGGTCAGTATTCCGTCACGGTGACCGATGCGCGCGATTGCCAATTTATAGAATCCTATGAGCTATCGAATACTGCAGTTATCAACGCTAGTCCCAGCATTATGCATGTGTCTTGCTTTGAAGGAGCAGACGGTGAGATACGGTTAAATACTTCGGGTGCAAACCCGCCATTCTCCTTTTTATGGGATAATGGAATTGCCAGCAATTCTATTGTAGGCTTATCAGCCGGGGACTATACCGTCACGATCACGGACGCCTTAGATTGTCAGTTGGTTTCAAAGTACAATATCATAGAGCCAAACGAATTGGATGTGGTAGAGGTAGTAACCCATACCAGTTCCTCTGGGCCAACCGGGAGTATTTTACTCAATATAGTGGGTGGTACTCCAGCCTATCAAGTGGTTTGGAATATCGGAGAGACAGGAACTTTTATTGACGATTTGGACACAGGAATATATACTGCCACCATTACTGATGCCAATGGATGTACCCTTGAGCTGAGCTATGAGATTACTGTTGCTACTTCCGCTTCATCTTTTGCTTCACAGACTTTAGAGGTTTTCCCCAATCCTAGTTTAGGAATTATTTATATACAGCTACCAGATGCGCTGTCTGGCAAGTATACGCTTAATCTGACCGATATCCGGGGCCGTAAAATTTCTCATATTACTGGACCAAGTGCGGTTTCACAAGTATTTCTAGAAGCAGCGCATTATGTGCCAGGTCTATATCTATTGACTATAACAGATGACCGGCAAACCTATCAGGCAAAAATTATCTTTCAATAATTATAGGCAAGACCACTCAAGTTTGTAGGAGAAAAGGATTCCCTAGTCCTTTTATAAAAAGAGCCCGTATCTTGCGATACAGGCTTCTAACGAATCTTACAATTTTTTAACCAAAACTTACTTACAAGAAAGCAAGTACTATGCCAATAATCTAGACAAACCGACGCACATCTCGTAAGATACTGATAATCAAATATATATTTAATTTTTCATATTTATTATCCATTATACTTAAGCGGGGCTTCCCCAAGCTATTAACCATTAAGATCCCAATCGTATATAAAAAGATTACCTTTCTGATGGTTTTGGCTAGTGTAGGGGCTTGGGGCGGGCTATGCGTTTGTATTCAGCAGCCAGCCTAGTCATTCAGCATATAGCTGGCTAGTATTCGTTCATCCACTCATCCTGCACAGCTATTGCTTCATTGACTACGCTGACTACCTCATATCACTGCTATCCCTAAGCCAATTGAAATCAATAGTGCATTCCAAAAAGTATACGTTATCGGAAAATCTGTGTAAAAATTTAACCTTAAATTTCATGATATTTGAGTGTTTCTAGAATCCATAGTTTACTACATTTGGATTCATACTAAAAAATAAAATAGGCTCAATGAGTACAAATCAATTTGGAGAACAGGGTTGGACACCGGACAGAATTAAAGATTTGAATGGTAAAACATTCTTAATAACTGGAACTACCAGTGGCACCGGATTTGAGGCTGCGAGAATCCTGTTATCAAAGGGAGCAAAAGTGGTCATGCTCAATCGAAACCCACTAAAAGCTAAGCATGCAATAGATACATTGACCACTGACTTAGGCAAGCACATAGATGTGTCCAATATTGTGATGGATTTGTCAGTACAGGCTTCTGTGAAAAAAGCCACTGAGGAAGTTATTCAAACGGTCTCTCAAATTGATGCACTTATTTGTAATGCGGCCATCGCTCAAGTACCTAAGCGAGTGCTTACTAAAGAGGGTTGGGAAAGTCAAATGGGAACGAATTACTTCGGCCATTTTACATTACAAGCCTTACTATTTCCAATGCTAGAAAAATCAAAGGGACGTATTGTTGCGGTAGGTAGTATGGGCTATGATATGGGACTAAAGACCATAAAATTTGAAGATATAAATTGGGATAAAGACTATACTCCCAACGATGCTTACAGTCAAAGTAAACTCGCACAAATAATGTCTATCTACGAATTACAAGATAGACTGAAGGCAGCAGGAAAGACAGATGTGAAAGCATACGCCTGCCATCCTGGATCCTCTAGAACAGCACTTATATCCACTAGCGGAAGTTTTATGATGAGGATGATTTTTGGCTTGATGAAACTTACACCACTGACACAACCAGCTGAAAATGGTGCTTACCCTTCATTGATGTGCGCAACAGAACAGGACTTAGATCAAACTGCATTCTATGGCCCTACTGGAAGGAGCAACTGGGTAGGACCTGTAGGTGCGCATCATCTAGAACCTCACGCCAAAGACAAGGCGGTCTCTAAAAAACTCTGGGAACTTTCAGAAAGTGAAACAGGTGTGCAGTGGAATTTATAAATCATCACAATGCAACACTTTAAAAGCTTATCATCGTATTTAGAATATTTAGAACTGCCTTGTCCAGAGCATCCTATGCTGAGCGTGCTGAATTCAAAAGGGGTTGCTTACTTACCTTGTCCTAGAGCGAGTTCCCCACCTATCACAAACGATTGTTATACAATTAGTTTGAAGAAGTTTGTAAAAGGAAAGTTGAACTATGGTCGTACAAAATATGATTTCACCAATGGGGCCTTAATTTTCATTGCTCCGAGGCAGGTATTGCAATGGAACAATAGTGTTGTTTTCGAGCAAAAAGGTTTTTCAATTACTTTTCACGAAAATTTCTTGAAAGGAACTGAACTGGCCCATCAGATAAAAAAATATGGTTTCTTCTCGTATTCCGTAAATGAAGCATTGCACCTTTCTCCTAAAGAAGAAAAGCAAGTAGAACAGATTGTAGAAGCTATAGAAGTGGAGTATCAAAATAATCAAGACCTCTACAGCAAAGAAATTATCATTTCTCAATTGAGTACGCTCTTGAAATATGCCAAGCGATTCTATGAGAGGCAGTTTATAAATAGAAAAGAAAAATCCAATGACCTTTTAGAGCAATTTAATCAGAATTTATCTACATATTTTGTATCAGGTCAATTGAAAGAAAAAGGCATCCCGAATATCGACCAAATCGCAAACCAAATGGCCGTTTCGCAGCGATATTTGAGCGACACTCTAAAAAAAGAAACGGGCAAAACCACAAGTGAACATGTGCATCTATACCTTATTGATGAGGCAAAGAATATCTTATTGCAACCCAACAAAAGCATTTCTGAGGTAGCCTATGAATTAGGATTTGAATACCCTCAATATTTTTCAAGAGTATTCAAAAAACAAGAAGGTATAAGCCCCACACAGTTTAGAAAGTTATATAAGTAGGAAGTTCTTGGAGTAAGCCAAATGATGCCCTAAAAACTTATAAGTCGGCTGACATTGCGAACTGTGTAGGGATGTTCAGAGGTAAGAGAAGAACCCCGGCAGCGCTTGTCCTGATTTTTTTCGGGGGGGGGATAATACTATAGCCCAGAGTGGCAACCCTGGGAATTAACGAGGCAAGAACCAATTTGGCGTGATTTTCTTTTAAAAACCATGACAAATTGAGTCTGAGAATCATTTCGCTATTCAGGTAATATTCTTAAAGAAGAATAAACATTTAAAGATTTTTGGATGTGCAAAGTTTATTATCAACGAAATATGATATGTATCAACATCTCTAATTAGAATTGGAGATTATTTACCTTTTGGCTACTGACGGGATGTTCAGAAGTAAGAGAAGAACCCCGGAGAGCTTGCCCCGATTTTTTTTCGGGGGGTGTCCATATTAAAGCCCAGGGTGG
>CAKZVJ010000236.1 GCA_937923345.1 uncultured Saprospiraceae bacterium | reverse complement strand
CGCATTTTGCCTATAATGGCAACGAGAATACTCGACGCGATAACCATAATGATGAAGCCAGAAATCTTTGCAAAACCAGGGACTCTATCTAGAGAAACATTGGACTTGATGATGGACAAAGTTGCTACCATAGAGATGACTGGAAAAATATGCGTAACTACATTTACATTAGAAATACTCGCGCCTTCGAAAACGAGGGCGTATAGACTCATGAATACAATAAAGATCGCTGGGATGCAAGTAAGATAAATCAAGGTGGCATACAGATATTTCCAAGGTGGAAGATGGCCCTCTCCTTTACCTATGAATCCTGCCACGAGAGCAAATACGATGATGAATCCAAAAAACAGCAACACCATTAGTGGATTCGTTCCTGCGTATTCACCAAACTCAGCAATAGTCATCTTCTTAATTTATATGTCTAAAAACATCTTATACGGATCCTCGAGCAACTCTTTTACCTTCTTGAGGAAAGTAACTGAGGTGCTACCATCAATGATGCGGTGATCATAAGAAAGTGCTAAGTACATCATAGGGCGAATCTTCACCTCTCCATCGATAGCCATAGGACGTTGGATAATGTTGTGCATTCCTAAAATAGCCGATTGTGGTTTATTGATAATCGGAGTACTCATCATAGATCCGAATACACCTCCATTGGTAATCGTGAAGGTACCGCCTGTCATCTCTTCTACAGTGAGACTACCTTCTCTCGCTTTTTTTGCTAAGGCTTTTAGCTTGAGTTCTATTTCTGAGAAGTGGAGGGATTCACAATTATGTATCGGAGGCACTACCAATCCTGTAGGCGTAGATACTGCGAATGAAATATCTGCATAGTTGTGATGTACTATGTTGATATCATCTACGATCTGGCCATTTACATCTGGCATCTCGATAAGCATCTTTGCGCATGCTTTCGCAAAGAGAGACATGAAGCCTAACTTTACGCCATATTTAGCCACAAACTCTTCTTGATACTTCTTTCTAAGCGCCATGACATTTGTCAGGTCTACCTCATTGAAAGTAGTCAACATTGCTGTTTCATTCTTAGCAGATACCAATCTCGCTGCGATCGTTCTACGCATACGGCTCATCTTCTTGCTGCTGGTCTCTCTACTAAATAGTCCTGTAGCCGTTGGTTTTGCCTTTGGTGCTGCGGGAGCATCTGGCATCTTAGCGGATGGTGTTGCTGTACTTTGAGATGCTTTCATCGCATCTTCTTTGGTGATGCGGCCATCTTTACCTGTACCAGACACATCTGATGCGGCTATATTTTTTTCTTGTAGTATTTTATTCGCTGCTGGAGAAGGATGCCCTTTGGCATAAGAGCCATTGCCATTGCTTGACTCGACAGCTACTGGTTCTGGTTTCTTCTCTGATGGTGCTTCCGCTTTTTCTGCTGGTGCTGCTGGCGCTTCCTTCGTTGCTGGTGCCGATACGCTAGTATCAATCTTCGCTACTAATGCTCCAATCTCCAAATCATCTCCCTCGCCCGCTACAAAAGTAATCTTCCCAGCTGCTTCTGCCGGAAACTCTAGAGTGGCCTTATCTGACTCAAACTCACAAATAGCCTGATCCATAGAGACTACGTCCCCTTCTGAAACCAACCATTGAGATAAGGTAACTTCTGTTACTGATTCACCGATGACAGGCACTTTCATTTCTACAACACTCATAATTAGTATTTTTTAGCATAATCACTCAAGACTATACCAGATATAATAAACAGATAAGTTCGCCACGAAGTTACGAAGTTAAAGAAGGAAATATAAATTATAAAAGGCCTAATAGAATTATAAATGGTGAATTATAAACGCCAAGCACTCTTGTTCAGTAGTTTCAGGGGTTCACCTAAGGCTTCTCTCTCTGACTTACGTACGCTCCGTTGATTTAGAGCACACTGGAGCAGCATTTATAACTTATAATTCACCATTTATAATTCCTTAAAGGGCATTAATAATTCCCTTAAAAAACATCATCAATATATTCCACAATGCGCAAGAAGCGAAATCCTACACTCAGTTCTACGCTAATATTTCTGATCCTACGTTCTCCAATGGTTCTTTGCGACTGTCCATTGATATTGCTCGTATAAGTAAATGCGTTTTGAAAATATTGTTGAGACAAATCAGGGCTGATACTCAACTCTACTAATCCACCGACTAGTTCTGAAAACATAAATTCGTAGCCACCGCCTGCAGTAATTCCGTAATTCCACCTACGCACATTGCTACCCGGAAATGGGTGAATCAGATTGAACTCGACCAAAGGGTCATTTTCTGGGTGATAATCCTCTAGATTTGTACTTACAGTATACTCCCCTCTGACGCCTAAAAGATAATAGAATGTACCTTGATCATTGGAGGAAAAACGCTGTTTGGCGCCAAGAGATAAAGAAACATTTCTAAATTCATATGGGTAAGATTGGGTTGGAATGTTAATAATACTAGCGCTATTTATAGCTTGAAAGGCACCTCCGCGCAAGCGCAGCGCACCTCCACGTACATGATAGCCCGCTTGAGCAAAAAGGGAGGCTCCCCCATTTGGAGAATAGGATTCGATATAGGCTACCCCATGATAACGAAACAACAATTCAGATTCGCTATTATTCCAACTTTGAAACCCTACTAGAGGGCCCGCTTTGATGCCAAAGGCAGAACCACCTTGACCATATACTCCAAATGAGCAAAAAACAAACCCGAGGACAAACCAAAAAAAATAATTCTTCATACTACTAACTAAGTCTATCATGTAAGGACAACAAATAATTGACTATCCCCTTAAAATCTTAGCTAATTTACGATAAGTTTTTGACCGATGCTTATTGTATTGCTACTTAAACCGTTGACTTGCTTGATATAGTCAACTGGCTTACCATATATTTTGGACAATCTGTACAGCGTTTGACCTTTTTCGACCACATGATAGCGCGTTTGTACGGTCTGGGTATCCGAGCTAGAGCTAGCTATAGCAGGAGAACTTGTTATCACTTGGCTGCTTATAGTATTCGGTGCGCTTGTACTCGCATATACATCCGCAGGTGTAGATACGGAAGGACTTGTTCCCACTGGGCTAGTAGCAGCGGAGCTAGATACGCTAGGGCTCGTTACCACAGTGCCGCTAGTGGCAGCCTGGTACGTAGTTCCAGGATAAGTATCCGTCGTTGCAGATTGACTCGGACCTGCTGTATTGGCCTGCGCGTTTACGGGCTCTTCTTTAAACTTTGCGTTGGCGCTGCTATCGTAAGTATTGTAATTATCGCTTTTGATCGGTGCTCTGTACACTGCATTATCTTGCTTCGACTCTTCTAGATAACTAGAGGTAGAAGTCCTTGACTGCTCTATCCGTTTTACGATGGGAGCCGAAGCCACATCCTCATCTTGAGTTTGTTTTTTTCTGTTTAGCGTCAAGCTCCTAATCTTGCTTTCTTTTTTCTTTTCTTCTGCGATGGAAGGTGGCAATTCAAAATCGGAAAGTGCAGTGGCAAATTTTTGACTCTGCTTGTTCTTCACCTCGGGAGAGTTGCTGGCTACCCCCACTTCTCTTGTAGGTATTCTAGAATTGGAGGCTACCTTTTTGCCTTTGATTTTCAAGATCGCACCGGGTAGTGGCTCTTCACTATTGCTCAGTCGATTTCTAGTGAGCAGTTTGTCTATTCTGATTCCATACTTTTGAGATATTTGAGCGATGGTCTCTCCTTCCCCAACCTTGTGAAATTTCTTTCTCCCTCTATATGCTTTACGCTTCGGCTGCAAGAATACGATAGCATCTGCAGGCAAGGCTTGATTAGGATCAGTTAGGCTTTCATTGTATTTAAAAATTCTTCTGAGCGGCACATCTGTCTTCGCTGCTATTATTTCTGGTGTCTCGTCTGTGTCCGCAAATATTACATCTATGTCATTGAGCTTACCCGTCTTCGTAATTGTAGAAGAACGCTTTTTTATCTTTTCCTGTCTGGCTAACTCTTCGAAGAAAGCATCTTCTTCAGTACTTGCTAAAATAGCATCATCCGTAGGAACAAATAGATCATCATATTGAAACAGGGAGTAGTCTTCTACTACTTTGATGAGTAGTGTTGGGTATTTGGGATTGGTGGCATAGCCTGCTTTTTTCAGACCGTGTGCCCAGGCTTTGTAATCATCGTGCGGCAAGGAGAATAAAAACTCATACCGCTTATTGCTTCTCAAAAACTCAGAGTGCGCTACGAAAGAAGTCTCCGCATTCTTGTATACTCTAAAGCATGATTCTATATCATTTCCTTTTTTATCCTTTTCATCATCTACTCTATAAAAGCTACGATCATTCCAATCTCCTCCACACTTGATTCCGAAGTGATTGTTTGCTTTTCTGGAGAGCACACTTTTCCCGCCATTGGATTCCAAGATAGCTTGAGCAAGCTTGATGCTAGCGGGTACTCCCGTGCGCTCCATTTCTTCTTGAGCTATTTTTGAAAACTTCTGTATATAGTGAAGCCTGTCTTGTGCCATCTGGCCAAAAGAAATATTGACTGCTAGTAGAGCAAGGATCGCCAAGTATATGTTCTTCCTGTTCATAGTTGCAAATTTTGATAGTATACGTTATTTGTCATTTTGAGTTACTTACAGCATATATCGGAGAAGCAAAACCTCAAAAATCACCCTACTTTTATGATAAATAGCGGTTCTTGACATATATATGTACCTTTGCAAACGCAAACAAACCCAGGTTAAATATGAAATACATATTAATTAGTATATGTTTAACGCTCATTTTCAGCTGTCAAGGTGATTCTGTAAGCCAATCAGAGCCCCTACCGCCTCCGCCGCCTCCAATAGAAGTGGAGGAAAAGCCAGCTCAAGTGATGTTATACGCATGGGTGGACAAGCTGCGTCTGCGCGCCAAACCAGATACCAAGAGCGACGTGGTCAAAGAACTAGCGGAAGGAGAGGCCCTCGTCTTCACAGGTGAAAAAACAGACTTCAGCCAAAAGGTAAATCTACGCGGAGTTCAGTATGATGAACCATGGATGAAGGTCATCACTGGCGATGACAAGACTGGATGGGTATATGCAGGAGGCGTCAAACTATACCAGCAAACGACCGACAAAAGCAGGTCGCCCTATGACCAATGTTATCAGTTGCTAGAGCTAGGCAATCAGAGACAATTTGACAATTGTGTGCAAAAAGTGAAAGAAGCACAACTCACCAAATATGCCTCCTACATCAAGCCCGACTCGCGAGGATATGAGATTCATTTATTGAGTGGAGACAAGCTCACCCTCTTGGACAACGACCCAAACAGCCTGGGTAAAAACACCTCACTAGACTTTAGAGCCTACTACCCTAAGTTGGGCTACTTTGTATTCCGAATGTACTCCGATTCTGCAGACCAGTTCTTGATGATAAATGATAAGGATGGAAGCCGAATGCCTCTTTGGGGATTCCCTAAACCCTCTATCAATCACCAACACTTCATTACCTTGAGTAGCAAGAAAGAGGATGCCCAGCTCAATGGCGTCCAGCTATTTTCTTTCACCGCAGATGGACTACAGAAGCAGCATGAACATGACTTGCTAGATGCAAAACCCTTGATTGCAAAGTGGACCGAAAACGAGAAGGTGGAGTTGACTATCATGCAGCCAAGTGATAAGTCAGAACAAATGTTTTTTGCCCTGGAAGGTGTAGATTGGAAAGTAGTTAAGTAGGGGTCTAGGTTTCTAGGTTTCTAGGTTTCTAGGTTTCTAGGTAAGAAAGTATATGAAGCTCTAAATTCCAAAAGTCTTCAACTTTTTAGCTCCCCAAAATGATTTATTTCAGTTTTAATCACAGGATAAATCTACATATCTGAAATGCTAATAGCTAAATGCCAATAGCTAAATGCTAATGGCTAAATGCCAATAGCTAAATGCTAATGGCTAAATGCCAACAGCTAAATGCCAACAGCTAACAGCCAAAAAAACTATTCCGCAAAATTATCCAACAGAGATAGCTCCATCTTGATGCGGTAGTGCCACTCTCTTTGCATTTCTTTATTCAAACTATGGCGAGTCATGATATCATAATTGCGCTGCTCATTGTACCAGTTCTCTAGTGTAGCCGCAACAAAGCTTTCAAAGCGCTTTTCTTCTCCACATTTAAATTCTAGCTCGGAAAGTAGTTTACGTAATTTTCTTGCATACAGCTCTGTGATGTCGAAGTGCAATTGCTCATGCGCCAAGTGATAGTCAGTATGTGCCTCTTGCTTTACCCAAGACTCATCCTTTTCGAAGTAGGCTCTAAACTTATAGTTGATAATGCCGTCTTTGCACCCTTTATAGTCTATAATCCCTGATGAGGTCAGGGCGAAAATTTCTTCTATATCCATTCGAGGAGCGGCCTCAAAATCCGACCAAGACAATCGTTCTACACCGTCCCAATATATGATGTCCGAATCACTATCTACAGAGGCAAATAATGTCCAACAAAAAACCATGGCTGCAAAGCCCAAAAATTTCATTCCCTTCATAACGCGGCATATTTTGATACAATTCAAAAAAGCAGCTCGGTTAATATTCGGTTGTAAGATTGTAGAAAATCATAAATGATCCGCAGGTTTCCAAAGCGCTACAGCAAAGTCTTGGACTTTATTGTTTTCCACTTTTACGCCTTCTAGGAGGAGCAATTTTTCCATCAACTCAGGATGTTCAAAATTGTTTCTTCCCGATAGCTCTCCTTTGCTATTCACTACTCTGTGCGCAGGTACATCCATGGGAGCAGATAGTGCTTTATTGAGCGCCCAACCTACCATGCGCGCACTTCCTAAAGCTAGATAATCTGCAATAGCTCCGTAAGTGCTAACTTTACCGGATGGGATCATGGCAACTACCTCAAAAACCTGATCAATATAATTTTCTTTCAAATTGGATTCTTCGTGATGGTGGTCAAGCCGTACATTTGTGTTCGACTATCAAACTGCCTTTTATATACAACGCATTTATTTTGCAAAAAGACATGTTAGAACACAAAAATATAGCTTACAACAACATCATTCATAAATTACTTCTGAAATTATGCCAAAAATCAAAATAAAAGCAAGTTCGATTGCAAATCTTACAGATGCACGCTACTTTGCCGCCATGTTAGTCGATTATCTCGGCTTTCAGTTGGATTTGTCGCACGACCAACGCATCAGCCCAGAAGAATTTCATGGGATCAAGGCCTGGGTGGAGGGCCCTCAGATAGTAGCACAGGTAGGCAAGACTCCAGCCGATTTGCTTCAGGAGGTCTGCTCGACAGATGATTACGACCTAGTGAGCTGTGCCCTGGACAACACCGCCTACCCCGATCCAGAGACCATCTACACCTACACCCCGCCGAGTCTCCACGAGCTCGCCCACCAAGCATTTATCAAAGGACGCATTTACCAGTTGGACCTGTCCCTCCTCGACGAGCAGCAGGTCTACGGTGGACACCTCCTGACCGAGCTTTGCGCCGAGCATCGCCTCTTCATTTCCGCTCCTCATCACGAAGACCGCATCCGCCAATTGATAACGGACATCCAGCCCTATGGCATCTCCGTCCAGGGTGGCGCCGAAGAGAAAGTAGGCTTCAAGTCATACGAAGAGCTAGATGTATTCTTCGATCAGCTCGAGATTTATTCTTAAGACTATTTTGATTGGGGCCATACTGACTCGGCGATACGCCAGGCCCACCCATAGAGTCCGCACCAGGCTATACGAGACTTCGCTTCGCTACGGCCTAGCCCTGCCTGAAAAAGGCAGTCCCAGTCTGCTTCCTACGGTCGCCTCTCTCCTATCCTTTGTCCAAA
>CAKZVJ010000235.1 GCA_937923345.1 uncultured Saprospiraceae bacterium | reverse complement strand
ATGGTATGATGGCTTTTCTAACGTGATCCTTAAGCAGCGTGTTCTTTTTAACACCTAAGCAGCCTTAGACTTCTCTCATTTGTACAAGGCACCTAAGGTTGGGATATTCAGAAATATCATATTTCATTGAGATTAAACTTTTGCATCTTAAAATCTCTAAATGATTACGCACTTTTAAATATTATTACTTTAAAAACGGGGTGATTCTTAGACTCAATTTGTCATGATTTTTAAAAGAAAATCACGCCAAATTGGTTCTTGCCTCGCTAATAACCCTGGGTTGCCACCCTGGGCTTTAATATGGCCACCCTACCGAAGAAAATCGGCACAAGCTCTCTGGGGGTTCTTCTCTTACTTCTGAACATCCCTATTGTATTTATAATTTAGGAATAAAGCTTGGGTAGTAGAATAAAGACTAATGGCAGCTTACAACTTCTACTGCACCACAAATCTTCGGCGGGAAGCATATTGTCCTTCTATCCATAGTGACGCAAAATATACCCCTGGAGCAAAGGATTCAAGAGAAATAGATTCTCTTACAGCACTTCCAGATTTGATATTTCTAGATTCTATCATCTGTCCTGAAAGATTGAATATTTTTAACTCCACGTTCTTTTGAGCAGTTTTGAAGTCAACATAGAAGTTTGTGATATCAGAAGCCGGATTAGGAAAGACTACGAATTGAGCAATTGACTCTTGCTCAAAGGTGTTGGTTGTTAAAGACACTACGATATCTCTTTCTTCAAATTGGCATCCGCCTTCATCCACCGCAATAAAAGAATAATTGCCAATGGATATGTTATCTAGTATTAGACCATTGCCGACTGCTACACTAGTAGCATCAAACCAGGTCACGTCAAAATTACCTCTTCCACCAATTAAGAAAATTTCTATCCGTCCATTCAATTCTCCTGAGGTCGCTCTGCGCACAGATAAGCTATCTAGAATAACAATACTAGGTTGATTGATCTCAACAGCTTCTGTATGGAATATACATCCTTCGTTATCCGTAACGGTAGCCAGATAAATACCGGGTTTAAGATTCTCAATAGTGCCCGAATTCTCTTCCACCAAATTCCAATTAAATGTGTAGGGTCCCGATCCACCAGAAATATCTAAAGCAATAGCACCATTGTCATCATTGAAGCAGGTAATAGAATCAACCATAATATTAGAGGCAAACATCGTCGGTTCAAAACCTAGTACAATTTCATCATCAAAACTTCTTTGGCAACCTGCCTCATCCGTAATGGTTAAACCGATAGGTCCAGAACACAAATCAAATACGGTCGACGTACTATCTCCAGTAGACCAAGTATACGTATATGGCGGATCTCCTCCAAGTACGCTTGTAGATATTACGCCATCACACTTTCCATCACAACTGGTATTGGTAAAATTATAGGTAAGTTCAATTGGATTATTTTGATTGGCTTCAATCTCTACATCTAAGAGAAAAAACTCGCAATTGATCTCATCTGAAACCACTAGATTATACGACCCGGGTTCGAGGTCATATAAATTAGGAGTGTTCGCACCAGTATCCCACTGATAGCTCAATTCACCCACTCCGCCTGAAAAAGCAGTTTCTATAAATGCATTTGTATTCGTCATGCAATCTGCTTGCTGTACAATTAAGTTTTCAAGTACGATAGTATCGTTAAGCGGGGTGAAAGAAATTGGATCTGAAATCAACACACAGTCATTTCTATCTGTAATGGTCACGGTATACGACCCAAAAGTCAAATTATTATTAGAGCTGGTAGAGCGTCCATTGCTCCAGGCATAGCGGTAAGGAGCGTTTCCGCCAGTAGTCTCCAAACTTATGAATCCATCAAATGAACTTTGGCAGGAAGGTGCTTGTGCGTTCACATTGATATTTACTTCACTTGGTTCTTCTACCGCAAAATCAGTAGTACTAACACAGCCATTGTTATCTGTAACGGTAACAGCAAAGGTACCTCTAGGCAAGCCTCTCAGCGTATCTGTGGTCTGAAATATATCTTGTCTGGCTACTCCTACTTCCCAATTAAACTGAAACGGTGGTGCCCCTCCATTCACCTCTACTATTACCACCCCATCTTCCGCACCTGCGCAAGTAACATCTTGCACATCCTTTGGAAAAATATCTAAGGTAGAAGAATTGGTGCCAACAGTGATATTTTCTAGTATGGTCTGACATCCATTGCCTCCTGCAATGGTAACACTGTAAGATCCAGCAGAAAGATTATCTTGATTCTGCAAAGAAGAACCATTACTCCATTGGTAAGAAAATGGTCCTTCCCCATCATTTATCAATAACTCCACCCCAGACGAAATGGAACCTGATTCGCATGGATCATTATCCAATTGAAAGTCTACTTCGGGGGATTGTTCAACATTGATAGGCACAGATATTAGGCTACTTGTACATACAATTTCATAATCCAAAAGTGGGTTCTCCACCCCTATGCTTTCTGAATTATCACAAACATAGTCCTGCTTCATATTAAACTCCGTAGAACCAACCAGTGATATTGACCCATTGCATCCATCCACATTCAAGGCTGAGCCAGCCCAAGGGATATCAGCAAGTGTATATGTTCTCCCCTCTAAATTGACCTCCAAAGAAGCCATCTCAATATTCGTCCAATTCCAAAAAATGGCATCTCGAACATAACCTCGATCATCTATGAGCATCACCCAACCAGGTCTAGAATTATCCCAGAGAACAGGACTCCCCCAATCTGTAGCATTTCTAACTGAGATGGTGCCTCCTTCCATAGCAGATAATATCCATGGACTTGGATTGAAAGAATTGATATTTCCAAATTCCCTAACACTATTCACGTAAATTTTCCAGCCTGTATAGTTTCCCGAAACACCAATACTCTGTATTTCTAAACCAAATAATTGTTGTAAACTAACCTCTGTCAATCTTAGTCCAGGTCCATATCGAGATATATTTTGAGCATACAGATTCTGAAACCCACTTTCTAAGTCAACCAAAAAAGGATTGCCTTTACCCAAAAATACCTGCTGGTTAAAATCAGCGTACCAATTTACTTCAAGCCCATTATCGACTTGAATGAAACTTTCACCTGAACAAACATTTTGAAGTTGTGCATTTGGATTATGGACATCATTATCATCATCCATCCCATTGCAATTTTCATCTATGCCATTACAACCAAGCTCTGGTGCTCCTGGAAAAATGTTACTATCAAAATCATTACAATCAAAATTATTACTGACATATCCTACTGGTGCCGTGGATGAACACAGCGTCAGCGATTCGGAATTGTTACCAAAGCCATCGTTATCTGCATCTCTCCAATGTACAAAAGAGGCACTTCCACTTGGCTGGGGACCATAAAAGGTGATTTCATCCAATGCTATGTTTCCACTTGTACCAGTTGCACCAGTAGCTATGAATCTCAATCTTACGGTCTGCCCATTATAGTTTCTCAAATCAATATAATTTCTAAACCACAAGTCTTCGTCTGTTCCTGTCTCTGACCATATGCTTTGCCATTGATTACTTCCATCTTGAGGCAATATTTCCAAACGTAAAGAACCTGTATGGCTACCAAATATGTGGTAAAAAAATGACAAGTGGCAATTATTCTGATTAGCCGAAATCTGTATACAATTTGTCTCTAAGATGGCTTGATTATTAACTTGGCAACTGGAGCCATTGGTCTCTACATACAAGTAATTTCCAAACCCAGTAACATCTGATGTAGGTCCAGAACCAAGTGATCCTGTAGAACCTGAACCGATAGACCAATCAAAATTATCGTTGCTAGCATTCTGCCAAGTTCCCTGAATAGCACAGCTTTGTCCACAAGAGGCTATGCACGTGCCTAGGTTATCAAAATTATCACTTACTGTAACCGCCTGGGTAGTACAATCTGTTTGCACAAATACAGCACAGGAATTTTTGCTAAATTGTCCATTAGGGCACCTTGTTCTAACATACACATCGTAAGCTGTATCCTCTGCCAATTGAAGTGCAGTAGAAGTAGATACATTATTTGTTTGAAATGCATTTCCATTAAAAGAAGTCATGCCAGTGCTTGGTACTGCTCCATGCGGTAGAACCTCTATGATAGTCAACTCTGTATTGGGTATCGGATCCCATGCCACCGTCACGCTGGCGTTATTGACACTGCTGATCTGTACATTCTCAGGGGCATCACAATGAATCTCTGTAAACACCAATTCTGCATATTCTAATCGACCAGTATTAGCTCCCGCGTCTTTATCGCAAACTTCTAGAAACCAAATACCATTTGGATCTTCTCCATCGAAGTCCGCAAAATCTCCTTCTGGCAAAAATTTACCAATGAAGTTTCCTGTGACCGATGGGTCAACTAAGGTTTTTAGGTCTAGACAAGGATCCATCGTAAAGGCAGTATGTGCTTCACAATTGGGAACTGCGACATCCCCATAATTTGTATCCCCTGATGAACTACCATTTTCAATGGATAGAGGGACTACGGTACCACTGGGAGAACGCAAAGATATACGCAAGTCCAATTCCCAAGTATGAGATATGATCAATCTAGCCTCACTCAGTTCTACATTAGCACCTAAGACTGTATTTCCAATACCAACTGTGGGGAGTGCAAATTCTAAACCTTGTGCACAATCATCTTGAGGTATAACTCTGGCAAGGTTGCAATTTTCCACTACAGCTCTGTTATCGCTTAGTGCAATTGCATGGTCTTGATTTGGGGATAGACCAAATAACTGAATTATGAAAAAGCTCCAAAAAAGCGAAATCAAATTCTACCTATTTTGAGGTAACTGCACGCAGATAATATGCAGCTATCTGTTATAAAAAGAGATTTTGTAGGCTTGATTTATAGGTCTAATTATGGGCATTTTGAACCAAGTCTTTAACCTTCACAAAATAACTATTTTTCATATGTTTACATTAGATAAAGCGGTCAATTTGCCGCAAATTTAGGTATTTAGGTCTTTTTTGTGGTCATATGACGATTGTTCTATGATTAGAGACATAAATGCTAAGAAAAAACTCGAGCAACTCATGGTTTTCGATGTGGTAATCGGTCGTTATTCTTTGCATGAGAAATGCGTGAGCACACTTCATTTAATTTTTGGACGAGTCACATGCTTTGGGTGGAGTAGCGCAATACTCAAAAATTGTAACTCTTATTATCGCGACTCACCGCAGGTGACCAAGCTCGACAAAGCGTGTCCCGACTGGAGTGTAACGGAATGTCGGGGCGGAGCGCGTTAGAGGCAAGGGGGTGTAGTGGTTCCCTGATGTATAGACGCATGGTAATGCGTCTATACATCAGGGAAGGAACGGAAGACCCGACTCCGTCCCTCTTTTCCGAGGGACAGGAGGTGACCCCAAATAAATCACCTTCAATGAATCCATATCTTAGCCCGCAACAACGATGTTGATCATCTTATTCGGTACCACGATAATCTTCTTCACTTCCTTACCTTCTGTCCACTTTTTGATTTCTTCGATTTCGAGCGCTTCTTTTTCGAGAACATCTTTTGAAGTACCTGCCGGAAAAGCTTGCAAAGCACGCTTCTTTCCATTGATACTGATTGGATATGTGATGCTATCTTCTGTCAAGTGCTTCTCGTTATGCTTTGGATAAGTGGCATGGTGTATAGAGCCGGTATGGCCCATCAGCTCCCACAACTCCTCTGTCGCAAATGGTGCAAAAGGAGCCAACAAAATAGTCAGTGGCTCTAGGATTGCTTTCTTATTACAGTTCAATTTGCGAAGATTGTTGGTGCACTCCATAAAGGCACTCACACATGTATTGAATGAAAATCTTTCTATGTCTTGGTGAATCTTCTTGATGGTAGTATGAAGGATCTTTAGTTCATCCTTTGTCGGATCGGCATCAGAAATTTGGAATTTTTCTTCCACAAAAAACATGGACCAAAACTTTTTTAAAAACTTTGACACACCTGATATACTATTTATGTCCCATGGTTTAGACTGCTCGATAGGTCCCAGAAACATCTCGTACATGCGGAATACATCCGCGCCATGCACATCAATCACCTCATCAGGGTTAATCACATTATAGTATCTCTTAGACATCTTTCCAACTTCTGACTTGGTGAGTAAGAAGCTGTCTTCTTCCCCTTCTTTAGCAGTCCATCTTCCATTATGAAGGATACCTTTGCTGCATTCGAAATGCGCATTCGCATATACAGGTCTCCATTTGATAAACTCTTTGAGTCCAGCAATATTGAGATGCGATTGTTTGGTACCATAATCACTCACAAAGCTTACATGTACAGGCATGGGGACCGCATCTTCGATTCCCATTTTCTCGATCATCTTGGAACACATAAAATGGTAATCACCGTCTTTCTTCTCTCTAAGTAGATAGATGGATTCTATCACCCCTTGAATCATCCCTTGATTAATCAGCTTCTTGAATGGCTCATCAGTAGGCACTAATCCTCTGTCATACAGGAACTTATGCCAAAATCTCGAATACAATAAATGGGAAACAGCATGTTCCGCTCCACCTACATACAAGTCAACATCTTGCCAGTATTGGAGTGCTTCTTGACTTGCAAAAGCTTCGTTATTGTGTGGATCCATGTAACGCAGGAAATACCATGATGACCCTGCCACAGCGGGCATAGTATCGGTCTCCCTCTTTCTGCCATCAGGAGTATTCACAAAAGAGTCAATTCTAGATAATGGAGATTTTCCATCTTTCCCAGGTTTGAAATCAGTGGTATCTGGAAGAGTCAATGGAAGCGCCTCTAAAGGCAACATTGATACTAGCCCTTCTTCCGAATAGGTAACTGGAAATGGCTCTCCCCAATATCGTTGACGACCAAAATTGGCATCCCTCATCTTGTAGTTTATTTTGGCCTTCCCGATATTTTCTTTTTCAACTCTGCTGCATATTTCAGAAATGGCATCTTTTACTTCCATTCCATTTAAGAAATCAGAATTAATCATAACGCCTACTTTGTCAGCCATGGTAGCATTTGGATACTTGGACTTATCGATCACATCGACTATCTCTAGGCCAAACTTAGTCGCAAAAGTATGGTCGCGTTCATCGTCGCTAGGTACAGCCATAATGGCACCTGTTCCATATCCAGCTAGAACATACTCACCTATCCAAATCGGCATTTTCTTTTTGGTAAACGGATTAATAGCATAAGCTCCAATAAATTCTCCAGAGACTTGCTTCTCGGCCATTCGTTCTATCTCCGAACGAGACTTCACCATATCTACATACTGCTTGACAGTTGCTTGTTTATCCGCACTCGTCAATTTTTCAACCAGATCATGCTCTGGTGCAAGTACCACATAAGTCGCTCCAAATATAGTATCTGGACGAGTAGTAAACACTTCAATTTTTTCATCAGATCCCTCGACCTCAAATGATATAGATGCGCCTTCTGAACGACCAATCCAATTGGACTGCATCGCCTTGAGTGCATCAGACCAATCTAGATTTTCCAGTCCATATAGCAATCTATCCGCATAGGCTGTGATGCGCAGGTACCACTGCGTCATAGCCTTCTGCTCTACTGGATGTCCACCTCGTTCAGACACACCATCAATGACTTGATCATTCGCCAGTACGGTGCCTAATTCTGCACACCAATTGACGTAACCTACTTGTCTAAAAGCTAATCGATAATGCGATAATACTTCTTGCTTGTCGAGTACACTCATCGCATTCCATTGTATTGCATCAAACTTTTCTGTATAGGAAGTGGCTGCCTTTACAGACTGATTTCCTTCTTTACTAAAAGTATCTTCAAGTGCTGCGATCGGTTCTGCCTTATTTGTATTTTGATCAAAATAATGAGCATAGAGCTGTGTGAAAATCCATTGGGTCCATTTATAATACTTTGGTTCACAAGTCACCACTTCTCTACTCCAATCAAAAGAAAATCCCAGATTCGCTAATTGAGCACGATATTGAATGATGTTTTCATTGGTAGACTTTGCTGGGTGTATTCCAGTCTGAAGTGCATACTCCTCTGCGGGCAATCCAAATGCATCAAATCCCATAGGGTGTAATACATTGAACCCTTCCAATCGTTTGTAGCGAGCAAATATATCTGAAGCAATATATCCGAGTGGATGACCTACATGTAAGCCCGCTCCAGATGGATAAGGAAACATATCTAGGACATAATATTTGGGTTTGCCACCTGCATCATTCGACACTTTGTAGGTTTCCTCAGCTACCCACTTATTTCTCCACTTTTCTTCAACTGCGTTGTGATTGAATTCCATATTTCTTTTGTTTAAAGTGCTGAGCCTTTTTGAAAGAGCACTGTATTCGTCTAATTTTTACGTATTCGTATCGATTTTAATACGATTCAGCCTTAGAATGAATTACTTTTGCTGCTGTATCACGTCAATACTATAAAGGTTGGCGAAATTAGCCATTAACCGCATATAATTCAAGTAGATTAAAAACAGAATAAAAATGATAGGTAGAATACTCAAAATCGGATTGGTACTCGTAGCTGGATTTCTCGGCTATACTTACTTCTTTGGCAACGCAGAAGAAAAAGCACAATCCCGCGAAATCGTTGGCGATATAGGCCAAGCTGGAAAGAAAATCTTTGGCAAAATCGGCAATATGCTCAACAAGCAAAAAGACAATTTTGATGAAGGTCGACATGATGAGGCTTTAGCTACTGTCGGTAAAGAACTAGATAAGCTAAAAGACAAGGTGAAAAACGACCGCCTTTTAGAAAAATCACTGGACAGGCTTACCAAAGAAAAAGAAAAGATTGCTGAAAGCATCAAAGAGGCCTCTCCTGAAGACAAGAAAAAACTGAAAGACAGGTTCAAGAAGTTGATAGATGGAACGAAGGACTTGTTGAACGATTTGGATAAGGAGTAAGTATTCTCCCTACACGAAAATAAAAAAAGGGTTGTTGGATTTTTTCCAGCGGCCTTTTTTTGTTTTCGCTACTCCTCTTCACTCTCCCCCAACTTCATTTCTGGCCTCAATTTTATCTGCAATCCGTAAATGAAATTTCGCAGAAACTGATCTTTGCATTGACGATATTGACTTTGTGTTTCTTTTCGGAAAAGTGCATTGACTTCGTGCTTACTGGCGCGAATATTTGCCTTAGCTAATGTATCCACTATGTGTTCGTCTCTGAAGTTAAGCGCAATTTTCAGCTTCCTTAAAATGATATTATTATTGAGTGTCTTTTCGGGTTTCGGTGATGGACCTTCTCGCTTGCC
>CAKZVJ010000234.1 GCA_937923345.1 uncultured Saprospiraceae bacterium | reverse complement strand
TGCGTTATAAAATTATTATCTTCCGTAACAGCTTTGATAAAATATATGCCCGTTGGTAATTCGCTGATGTTGAATTGTAAATTACTATCTGTAAATTGAATTGAATCTACTAGACGGCCCTGCAGATCAAAGAAACTAACTTCGACTTGCATAGTATTAGGGTTATCAAATAGCACAAAGTTATTCGTATGGGTGATGGTCAAATGGATATTCGTGCTTTTCTCTATAACACTATTAGGTTCTTCGCAGACAAGTGGGTTAGGGTCGGTTTCAATGGTAGGACCGACGACGATATCCAAGCCGTCAAAGCCAACAAAGTCTTTCGAGAATTTGTAGGCCCTGAAAGTTGCATTGTTGTTGACATTGTCTCCCTGTGTAGCTGGGAAATCTCCGAACAGAGGAATTTCATATTCCCATACTTTTCGCCTATCTGAAGTGATCTCAAAAATGTTACCTCTACTACCAGAGTTGATTAAGAAATTGCCATTGGGTAAGTACTGGGCATTGGATAGAAAAGGAGAATAGAAATTCTCACTAGGTTCCTGACCATATGACCATTTCGTATTTTTCGGACCAAAAATATTATCCGATGTTCTATCATATGTTCCATCTGCATTTAATGGCGGTTCTAGTATTTCCACTGTAGAAAAGTCGGTACCTGGTCTACCATTCCCATTATTGAAGATTAGAATATTGCCGGCCTCTGGACCTTCACGCAACCAGTGTACTCCATGCTGACCGAATAACTTTTGGTCATTGACGGAGGCTCCCTGATAGGCACTTGCGTTCCCCCAACGATATAGAAGATCTCCTCCCATACCGGAGTTGCCGCCTGTATGACCCGCAGCTTCTTCTGTGGTGGTACTGTGATCTATTATCCAGATTTCATCGGAATTTCTTACAGAGATTAGGATTTGATCTAGTTCTTCATTGTAGTCAATGGCATTAAAATGATTGTAGTCAAAATTGGCATGCGAGTTAGAACTATTGATGTCAGCAAGGTTGATATCAAATAATTCTGGATGCTCGCTTATAATACCAAATCCTTGTAATGCAGGGTCTCTGTCTTGTATATAGTGATCTCTTATTCTCCATTCCCAAACGATTTCTACTTCATTGGTTCCCACCGGTCTGACTTCGATGATTCTTTCATTCCATGCAAAGCCTTGCACATCAATTTGATTGGGAGCGCGGCCTAGACTGATTAGTTCATCTTCAAATATAAGTTCCCAAGTGAGCATGAGATAATTGCCATTGGGCATGCGTACAGCATCATGATGAGAAAGCTCAGTTTCAGAATTGAGTTCCCACGACCAAAGTGTAGTGTTGTTAAAGTCTACCAATTCTAAGCCACCAGCATTGCTAGCAGAGACGAATGGACCTTCCGGACTGACTTTATAAGTACGAAGCATTTCTCCAGTTTCTAGAAAGTACGCGGCAAGCCCAGGCAGTGTCCCGCGGTCCCATTGTGCTATCAGGCCTCCGCAATTATCTACCATATATGCAGACCGCCCACTAAAAGGGGAGAAGAAGGTGTATCCATCTAGGGCCTCCTCTGTATTAATAATAGTGCCAACTGTACGGGGTTGCGCAAATCCTAGGATAGGCAGTGAAATAAGAAAAATAAGGAATTGGATTTTCGTTCTCATGGTCTAAAGTTAGAAAAGTCATATCTATTTAGGCAATAGATTTTATGATTAATAATAGTTATTACAACGTAGGACAAAAAGGCTACAAAGGCAAAGTATCCATTGTTGCGACTCGCCGTAGGCGACCAAGCACGACAAGCCGGAGGCGCGTAAGGAGCAAGGGGGAGGAACGGCACGCAGTACAGTGGATCACCCGACGCCTTCCGATTTTCTCGGAATGGCGATGATCCCGAAATAAAAAAAGGCTACTTACCGTCATAGCAAGTAACCTTTATTGTTTGGATGTTCAATTATATCTTGTAGTCTCTAGGACTAGTACATCTCAGTGCCTGCAAAATGGAAGTTGGCTTCAATATTTGCATTTTCGTCAGAGTCAGATCCATGAACCGCATTCTCACCAATGCTGGTAGCATACAATTTACGCACTGTTCCTTCCGCTGCTTCTGCAGGATTAGTAGCACCAATCAGCGTTCTGAAGTCTTCAACCGCATTAGCTTTTTCTAATACTGCAGCGATGATGGGGCCAGAAGACATAAAATCTACTAACTCACCATAAAAGGGTCTCTCTTTGTGTACAGCGTAAAATTCTCCAGCTTTTTCTTTGCTCAATTGAGTGTATTTCATTGCTACGATCTTGAATCCGCCTTTGTTGATGTGAGCGAGTATTGCGCCGATGTGGCCGTTTCTTACTGCTCCTGGCTTAATCATTGTGAAGGTTCTATTTCCTGCCATTGTTATTTCTGATTTAAATGATTTGTATTTCGCCGCAAATGTAAGAAAATATCACATTCAATGCTGACCGATAATCAACTAATTTAAAAGTCGTTAAAAGACTGAACCGATATTTAATTTGCTATTCGATGTTAAAAATACATTCAAATAATATTAATATAAGTATTTTTGTGATCAATTGAGTTAGAAGAAGAGAATGAAAAATTTTAAAAAACTGCAAACATTTCTTGAGACCCCAAGAGATATTTTGATTACATCGCATAGAAATCCTGATGGAGATGCCGTTGGTAGTTCGCTGGCCTTGATGCACTTTTTGAAGTCAAAGTTTCACACCGTATATGTTTCCTTGCCATCTGATTATCCTGACAATTTTGCGTGGATGGAAGGCAGTGAAGATATCCTCATTTATGATTCTAAGGTAAAGCGGGTAAATAAGATAATTGATAATGCTGATCTTATTTTTGCTTTGGACTACAATGGTCTGGATCGTATCGATAAAATGGGCGAGTACATTGCTAAATCTGGCGTGCCAGTAGCGATGATAGATCATCACTTGGACCCAAAAGATTTTAGTGAATACACCTTGTCGGATCCTACTGCTAGTAGTACTTGTGAGCTTATTTATGATTTCATAAAAAAACTAGACAAGACGAGTCCCTTGGATGCAAAAGTTGGAGAGTATATTTATACAGGTATATTGACTGATACAGGTTCTTTTAGGCATGCTATCTCCGCTAAACTATTTAGAACCGCTGCCAAGCTAATAGAATCTGGGGTCGATGCTGCGAAGGTACAAATGTTGGTTTTCAATAGCTTGCCCGAGAAAAACCTTCGTTTGCTTGGCTATTGTCTAAATAAAAGAATGGAAATCTTGCCCGATATCAAGGTGGGTATAATAACACTTACCAAAAAAGACTATGAAGACTTTGACATCCAAAGAGGTGACACAGAGGGAATTGTAAATTACTTGTTGATGCTCAAAAATGTAAAAGTGGCAGCTTTTGTAACGGAGCAGCCAAAGATCGTAAAATTGTCCTTGCGATCAAAAGGTGATTATGCTGTAAATGAAATTGCTTCTGAGCATTTCAAAGGTGGCGGGCATAAGAATGCAGCAGGAGGAGCTTCCTTCAGTGGTCTGAAGTCAACAGTCAATAAACTCAAAAAAATCTTAACTGAAAAGTATTCTACTCCGCTAAATTAGATAAGCTAGAAGTACGTTTCTGTACAATTTTGATTTGTAAAATTTTGCCCATATAAGTCAAGATCTAAGCGCGATTTATTGGTATAATTTGGTATGTTTGCGCATCAAAAAAAGACAATCATGAAAAATATTGTGTATTTAATTGCGCTTGCGACCATATTCTCTTGTGGTGGAGCTGCTACAAATGTCGGCGGCAGTGGTATAGATGGAGAAATCGTACCTGGCTACCAATATGTAAACCACACAAAGAAAGGAGGCGCTACTCCTCAAGTAAAAGAGTATGCTTACTTTAATTATTACGTAATGGATGGCGATTCCATGCTATTTACAAATACGAAGACTGGAACAGGGGAACCACAAAAAGTACTCATTACAGATGACTTCTCCGGTCAAAATGCAGGGCAAAAGCCTTTGGTACTTTCTTTACAAAAAATGGCAGTGGGGGATTCACTTTCGCTGTATATCCCAAGAGATTCTTTACCAGCAGATAATAAGTTGAAATCTGATAAGTTAACGTATCATATTTCACTACAGGAAATTAAGGATGAAGCTGCTTTTATGGCGGCTCTCGAAGAGGAGAATGCGAAAAAACAACAAGCAATGATTGCTGGACAAGCTCGTGAAGCAGAAATCGCTGATATGGTAAAGCTTCGTGCTGCTGAATATACAAAAGGAAAGCTCGATAGCAAGATAAAAACTACCCCTTCTGGATTGAAGTATATGATACATGAAGAAGGAAACGGTGTTTTGCCTAAAAAAGGTCAAGAAGTGTATGCGCATTACTATGGCGCCCTTACAGACGGGACTCAGTTTGACAATTCATTCAAAAGAGGACAGTTGTTTAATTTTCCGCTGGGAGCAGGAAGAGTGATCAGAGGATGGGATGAAGGTTTTGCTTTGCTTAGTCCAGGTACAAAAGCTACTTTGTTTATACCTGCAGAGCTAGGCTATGGTCCACAAGGATCTCCTCCAAGAATACCACCTAATAGCGAACTTATTTTTTATGTAGAAATGGATAACGTAAGATAAGCATGACTGAAGATCACTTAGCAAAGTTGAAGGAAAGATTGGGGGCTCTAAATCGATATCTTTGACGTCGATAAACGACTTGTCGAAATAGAAGAGAAAGAACAGCTTACTCTAGACCCAGAGTTTTGGAATGATTCATCACGTGCAGAGTCCATCTTGAAAGAAATCAAGATGAATAAAAACTGGGTAAAGAATTATCAAAACGTATCTGCTGTCTACGAGGATACTGAAGTTCTGCTGGATTTCTTCCGAGAGGGAGAGGTTACGGAGGAGGAGCTGAAAGTACAGTTTAGTAAGTGTGAAGATTCCATTGGTGATCTTGAGTTCAAATCTACATTAGATACAAAAGAAGATTCCCTATCTTGTTTATTAGAAATCAATGCTGGAGCTGGCGGTACGGAATCCTGTGATTGGTCTGAAATGCTATTACGTATGTATACCATGTGGGCCGAAAAGCATGGGTACAAAGTTCGACTCCTCAATGAAGTCCGTGGAGATGTGGCAGGTATAAAATCTGCTGAAATCGAAATAGAAGGGGACTATACTTATGGCCACCTAAAAGGAGAGAATGGAGTGCATAGACTCGTACGTGTGAGTCCGTTTAATGCGCAAGGTAAAAGGCAAACTTCATTTGCTAGTGTATATGTCCATCCGATGATAGACGATACCATAGAAGTGACGATAAACCCCGCAGATATCGAATGGGACACCTTTAGAGCGAGTGGTGCAGGAGGGCAACATGTCAACAAGACTGAGTCTGCTGTGCGCGTGCGTCACTTTCCCTCTGGAGTAGTCGTAGAGTGCCAAGAAGAAAGATCTCAGCATAAAAATAGAGATAAGGCTTTGAAAATGCTGAAATCTAGGTTATACGAGTTGGAACTTCAGAAACAATATGCAGAACGAGATAGTGTAGAGGCAGGCAAGACTAAAATTGAGTGGGGTGCACAAATCAGAAGCTATGTATTGGATGATCGTAGAGTGAAAGACCACCGTTCAAATCATCAGACCAATAAAACGGATGCAGTTCTTGATGGTGACATTGACGCGTTTCTCAAGGCTTATCTGATGATGGGTAAATAGCTTGTATCACTTTGTACTTTCGTTAATCCATTTAGCATATTTTTCATTTGCAGTAGCGGACCATTTTGTGATGCATGGGGTATCATAAGAATGAAGCGACTGAATATGTGTTTGTAAAGCCCTCCAATTCGCGGCTGTGGATTTGAGGATACTTACCCATTCTTTTTCCTTGTTGATTTTTCCTTCCCAGGTATACATGCTCTGTACGTGGTGAATATTTGCGCAGGCTATAAGCTTTTGCTCAAGAAGACTGCCACATATCTTAGTAGCTTCTTCCTCGCTTGCATAAGTGACGTAAATCACTAAAAATTCAGACATAAAGTATTAGTTTGCACCAAACTACACAAAATTGACTGCACCGATGAAAAAATCAAGAGTCTTTTTTATCCTTCTTTGCTTGGCATTTATCGGTGTCAGTGTAGGCCGTGCATATCAATGTATTTTTTGGGATATACCGATTCGATCTTTGCTGTGGAAAGAAGAGTGGATGACTTCAGTAGTTACCAATATTTTAGGTTTGTCTTGGGAAGACTATCTAAAGCATCCTCAAGCAGATAGCAGTATCCAATGTTTTGTTTCTGTTCTCGGCTACCTGTTAGTATTGACTTTAATAATGGCCTTGATCCAATATAGGCAACTGCTCACGAGACTGTCTTTGTACACGAGCTTCATTATCCTTACGTTTATAGCCTTTCTGTACCATTTAGAAAAATTTCAAACCGCGGGGCAGTTTTTCGAATATTCCTTGCAGTTTACGACGCCTTGGATACTGTGGTCTTACTTAAAGTCGGGGGTGACTAAGAAGTGGATTGTATTGGTAAAAGTAGCAGTCGCACTTACTTTTACAAGCCACGGTTTATATGCCTTGGGCTTTTATCCAGTGCCTGTTCATTTTGTATCTATGACTATTCAGATATTGCCATTTAGTCAAGGCAGCGCCGTATCCTTTCTATTTGTGATAGGGATTATAGACATAATCTGTAGTATCGGATTATTTACAAGAGGCGTATTCTTTAAGCTTAGTCTTTGGTATTGTATTATCTGGGGCGGACTTACTACTGCCGCACGGATCATGGCTAATGTGGATGTGTCCATGATGGGTAGCACGCTGCACCAATGGTGGTATCAAAGCATGTATAGACTACCTCACTTTATTTTTCCAATACTTTTGTATCTAGTTTGTGTCAGACAAGAAAAAGGAGTTACTGAGAAAGGATAACTGACATATCAAGTAAATCATGATTGAGTGATTTAGATTTATTGATGGCATCTGAAAAAGGCACATAAGCAATTTTATCGTTCTGAATACCAATCATAACATTGGATTTCCCATCTAATAATGCATTCACAGCACCGTGGCCTAATCTACTAGCCAGTATCCTATCGGCTGCAGAAGGGGAGCCTCCTCTTTGCAAGTGCCCAATCACAGCCACTCGAGTTTTGTCTTCACCAATCACCGCGCTTACTTTTTTGGCAATCTGATGTGCGCCACCAAAAGAGGAGCCTTCAGCAACTATAATGACACTAAATAATTTCTTTCGATCCACTCCTTTTTTAAGGGTGGCAATAATCTCTTCTTCAGAGGTGGTGCTCTCGGGGACCAAAATAGTCTCGGCACCTGAACCAATACCAGTAGCCAAGGCAATAAATCCAGCATGACGTCCCATAACTTCAATAAAAAATAGCCGATTGTGAGAATCCGCAGTATCTCTAATTCTATCTACCGCTTCTATAGCTGTATTGATCGAAGTATCAAAACCTATCGTAAAGTCTGTTCCAAATAAATCGTTGTCGATGGTGCCTGGGATACCTACGAAGGGAATATTATATTCTTTGGTGAACACTTCTGCACCCGTAAAAGTCCCGTTTCCGCCAATGGCGACACAGGCATCGATGTCAAAAGCATTCAGCTTGTCATAAGCAATTTGTCTTCCTTCTGTGCTGCGAAATGCTTCACTTCTCGAAGTCTTAAGTATAGTCCCTCCGCGATGGATAATATTGCCCACATCTTTGGTCTCGATTCTCTCTATTTCTCCGTCGATCATCCCGCTATATCCTCTAGAAATAGAGTATACATGTAAATCATGATACGTCGCTGTCCGAACCACAGCTCTTACCGCGGCATTCATGCCTGGCGCATCCCCTCCAGAGGTAAATACCGCTATTCTTTTGATGTCTTTGGCCATAACTTGATGAATTTTGAAGCTTTCTATTTATCGAGCGCAAAGTAAGTGTAAATATTGCGTTAAGTCAAATGAAAGGCTATGAGATTTTCAATTGGGGTCCTGCAAATCTCCGCAATTTTAAGATTCTTTTCTTCCATAGCCTCTTCTAGCTCAGCTCTAAAGAAATGAGCAATGCTGCCCACAAAATACTGAGGAGTGGATGCGAAGTCTACATTTAATGCTATTTGTAAACGTATGAATTCAGCAAACGCTTCTTGGATAATCAAGCCTACCGCTGGAGCCTGCTTAAGGGAGTATATGCACTTGGCAAAATTTGCAATAACTTGTTTAGGCATAGCGCTGCTATATATTTTCTGTATAAGTGCTTTTTTATCCACTCTAGAAAATTCCTTTATACTGTTTTCAATATCACCACTCAGACTATTTTCAAAATATGCTCTCAGAAAAGTTTGGCCAAGGTGAAAACCTGAGCCATAATCTCCAAAAAGATATCCGGAATTAAAATAAACTTCCTTGATCTTTTGATTCTTATATAGGCACGAAGCCGAACCTGTTCCTAGGATATTGATTTGCCCATCGCTTTGTCGTGCTGTAGCTCTTGCAGCTGCAAGTAAGTCACTGGCTACTTCAATGCTGTCCACTGGAAAAATATCTTGTATACTTTCTCGTATGATTTCTTTAGAAGAAGCTGGTCTACAGCCTGTTCCGTAGTAATATACCTTATTGTCTACTTGCTGATCAGCGAAAATTTTTTTAAAGACTAATTTGATTTCATCCTTATCCATGTAAGTAGGACTGATTCCATCGTAGATAGTAATGGCACTAGGTACTTCATGTAGTATTTGACAAACTTGAGTACTGCTGCCGCCGGCTTCGATAAGAATCATGAAGATTGTTTTTTATAGTCGAAAAATTGTAGCGTGAATTTAGAGGATTCTCTTTTCTTGATAGGAACATTCCAGAATCCTTCATATTGTATAGAAGCAGGGTAGTACTTTTCTTCTAATTTTAGCAACTCAATAATCATATTGACATCAAACTGATATAGGCCAGCGCTGTACTGTAGTTGGTAGTCTCTACCGATTACTTGGAAAGTGGATTTATCGAAATAGGTTTTCAGATGCTTAATGACCACCTTATTTTTATTTTCAAATTCTGGTTTCACACTTGCCTCAAAGACGTAGCATTCAAAATTATCCTTGAAAGTGTCGCTTTCTATTTTGAAATCATAAAACTGAATCATGGGCTCTGTAAATATGCTGGTCTTGTCTCCAATGAAGGGTACATCTGCAGGTTCGCCAGGACGAAAGATGAGTTTCTTCAATTCAAACACATATTTTTCAAAGCGAGAGGAACCAGCATTCTTTAATTTTGGATTGGGATCATCACAGGTCTTATGATGCGTGTAAAATAAACGATCGTGCATATCGGAAGTAAAGTAATTATATTTCCTAGACTTTCTTTTTTTGAAATAACTGCCTTCATCCAGTGCAGCGATGAAATCCGTGGTGCGACAATTTTGATCGACTGTTTGTTGAATGGTGTCTAAGTAAACAGCTCTTACTCTTTGTTTTTTGTCAAAGTAGGTAAACTGATTTGTAGAGCGATAACTTATAAAGCGCAGATTGTGAAAAGCTTCTAAAAAAGAGTCGTCAGTCCTTACCATCTTGATAAAATCATCCGTGTCAAAGCCTTGTCGAGAAGCTGTCACCACAAAAGAATCAAGATAAATCAAGGCCGAAATATCAGTAATACTGTCCTTTTGTGCCTTTACATTCTCCATATAAAGAGCGAATAAGCATAAGACTAAAATATACCTAAAAATATATCGCATTGAACACTTCCTAAGCATTAGGATTTTATATTTGTGTACAAATATAAATAATATGCAGAAAGTAGCAGTAATAGGCGCGGGTACCATGGGAAACGGCATCGCCCACGTGTTTGCCATGAATGGTCATGATGTAAAATTGGTAGATATCAGTGAAGATGCTTTACAAAGAGCATTGTCTACTATTGAGAAAAATCTAGATCGTATGGTAGCCAAAGACCGGATAACCGTCAAGGTCAAAAAGGCAACCCTCAACAATATTAATATCAGTACGGAGATACAAGCGATAAAGGATCGTGATTTGGTAGTGGAAGCAGCCACGGAAAATGTTGACTTGAAGTTGAGAATTTTCAAAGAAATGGATGCACATGCCAAGAAGGCTTGCATTTTAGCGACCAATACAAGTTCTATTTCTATCACCAAGATTGCAGCGGTCACCAATAGGCCGGATAAAGTGATCGGAATGCACTTTATGAATCCTGTACCCGTAATGAAATTAGTCGAGGTAATCAAAGGATATTCTACTAGTAACTCAGTTACGAAGAAGATTATGACACTTTCTAAAAACTTAGGAAAGGTGCCTGTAGAGGTAAATGATTATCCAGGATTTGTTGCCAACAGGATCCTTATGCCTATGATCAACGAGGCCATCTATACTTTGTTTGAAGGAGTGGCCGGCGTAGAAGAAATAGACACGGTCATGAAATTGGGAATGGCACATCCAATGGGTCCTTTGCAATTAGCTGACTTTATAGGCTTGGACGTATGTTTGGCCATTCTCGAAGTCTTACATGAGGGAATGGGAAATCCCAAGTACGCGCCATGCCCCTTATTGGTCAATATGGTGACTGCAGGAAAGAAAGGTAGAAAGTCTGGTGAGGGCTTCTATGCCTATGTCAAAGGATCAAAAGACGTTTCGGTGTCAAAGCAGTTTAAATAATCTTTCACTAACTATTGGTAAATTAAAAGCATGATCAAGCTATCAGATTTTTCAACGAGACCTCCAGAGGATTATAACAAAAAGAAAATTAGAGCGCTGACTAGGAAGATCCAAGAGGAGATTGCAGAACAACAAGAATTACTCCAGGCGAATAAAAAACATTCCTTATTGGTTATTTTGCAAGGTATGGATAGCTCAGGCAAAGGCGGGACAACGCGTGAAACTTTTAAATTTTGTGCGCCCCATGGTATAAAGGTAAAGGCCTTTAAAAAACCCACTGAGGAGGAGTTTGCACATGATTTTTTGTGGAGGGTCCACAAGCATGCTCCTGAAAAAGGAATGATCCAAGTGTTTGATAGGTCACACTATGAGGATGTTTTGATTCATAGAGTACATGGATGGATTAGCGAAGAACATTGTGATAAGCGGATTAAGGCTATTAACGCCTTTGAGGAATTGCTGGTTTTTGATAATAATACTACCATTTTGAAATTTTATATGCACCTATCAAAGGAACGCCAAACTGAGAAACTTCGAGAAAGAATCACCGACCCTACCAAAAATTGGAAACATAATGATGGAGATTGGGAAGAGGCTAAACACTGGGATAAGTATATAGATGCTTTTGAAAATGTAATTAATAAATCTAGTATTCCCTGGATTATTGCTCCTGTAGATTCGCGTACTTACCGCAATTATTTTGTGGCCAATAAAGTACTGGAGACGCTGAAATCATTCAATATGGAATATCCTCTGATCAAAGAGTCAAAGTATGCCTGATAAAACGCGTATTGATAAGTGGCTTTGGAGCGTTCGAATATTCAAATCTAGGACGCTTGCTTCTGAGGCGTGTAGAAGTGGGAGGGTGAAAAAAGGAGAAACTACCCTGAAACCCTCTTATTTGGTTTCTCCGGACGAACAGATTTCTGTACGTAAAGGCGGATACAACTTTGAGTTCAAAGTAGTCAAAATAATTTCTAAAAGAGTAGGAGCGGAATTGGCTCGCCCTTGCTACGAAGACCTCACACCTGAAGACGAACTCAACAAATACAACACTTGGTTCGTCGGAAAAGCCAGTGCTGAAAAACGCGAAAAAGGCGCTGGACGACCTACAAAAAGGGATAGAAGAGAGCTCGAAGACTTCAAAGAAGACCGCTTTAACTTCGACGAGTTATAAGCTAATTATATTCATCCAAGCTTTGATATCTTCACCAATATCTTCACCAATATCTACACCAACAATCAAGCTCAACCTGTTAACGCTGCATATTGGATCATGAAAATTGTGACCTTAAGAATTCTTTAACGTCTCATACCATATACAAAATATTATTAACTAAAAACAAAACGTAATATGGACAGTGAAATGATTGCTGGAAAAGTTAGTGAATTGACGTCATTATTAGTGGCATGGGCACCTAAGCTAATTGGTGCTATTCTCGTTCTTATCATTGGTCTTTGGATCATCGGTAGAATAATGAAAATGATTTCTAATGCAATGGAAAAGTCTGGACTCGATAAGGATATCGTTCCTTTCTTAACTTCTTTAATTAGCGTACTTTTCAAAATTATGCTATTAATCAGTGTTGCAGGTATGGTTGGTATTGAGACCACTGCATTTGTTGGTCTTTTAGCGGCTTCTGGTTTGGCTATTGGTATGGCACTTCAGGGTACTTTAGGTCACTTTGCTTCTGGTGTATTAATATTGATTTTTAAACCTTACAGAGTAGGTGATTTAGTTGACCTTCAAGGTCAGGTAGGTACTGTAAGAGAGATTCAGGTTTTCAATACAATTATTGATTCATTAGACAATAAAAAGGTGATTATTCCTAACGGAATCGCTACAAGCGGTATTATGACTAACCTTTCTGCTACTGAGCACTTGAGAGTTGATTTAAATATTGCGATGCCGTACGAAGAGGATTTTGACAAAGTCCAAAAGATCGTTATGGACGCTTTGAAGAGTACACCACATGTTTTGGATACTCCTTCACCTACAGTAGAAATAGAGAAATTTGATGCACACAATGTACTTCTTGCAGTAAGACCACACGCTAAGTGTGAGCACTACTGGGATGTGTACTTCGGTTCTTACAAGAACGTGAAGGCAGCACTTGGTAAAGCAAATATCAAAGTGGCTTACCCAAAAAGAGAAATCGTTGGGGACGCAAAAGTGGCCTTGAACTAAAACAAATAGTTCCACAAAACTAATCGGAAGGTTCCCTGTACTGGGGGCCTTCCTTTTTTTATGCCTTATTAGAGGGTTGTTCAGAAGTAAGAGAAGAACCCCGGCAGAGCTTGCCCCGATTTTTTTCGGGGGGTGATAATACTATAGCCCAGGGTGGCAACCCTGGGAATTAAAGAGGCAAGAACCAATTTGGCGTGATTTTCTTTTAAAAATCATGACAAATTGAGTTTGAGAATCACCCCGTTTTTAGAGCAATAGTATTAAAAATGTTGTGATCATTTAGAGATCTTAAGATGTAGAAGGTTTAACCTCAACAAAATATGATATTTCTGAATATTCCTAATTGTTTATTTTTATGTCCAAAGTGTTTCTTCCAACTGTATAGGCATAAGCCGATGAGGGCAAAAAATAAGCGTTCCATTTTGCGCTTATTTCTATAAAGAATGAGAAATAAGCTCTTTTAAGTGACCTTATTCGAGCACTTTCTTCAAAATAAGCGCAAATTGAAGTATTAGGGCGCTTATTCCGTCGGTTTCTATCGACAAGTGTAATGAGTTTAAAATCCAGACCAACAACAATAAAACAGCTATTCTATCTAAGTTAAATTCTTATAGTAATTGATCTCCAAAAATCTCGAATATACGTGTAGCAACCTTACCATGCTGTTCACCACACTTCAGCGTCTTGTCGTCTTTTCAATTAATGGCGCGCGTCTTTTCAAACCATTCTTAGCTTCATTCTGTATTGGTCATTGTTATAGTTTTTGTAGTCATTAGATTCGACTCTAAAATACGAACTAACTCTCATTTAAAAGTGCGTATTCACTTTTTGCTTATAGACTAGATTTTCATGAATTTATGGATCTGTATTGCAATTGAATGCTTTATTTATTCAAGCAACATTTTTTATACTTCTTCCCGCTTCCACATGGGCACTTTTCATTACGGCCGATTTTTGGTTCTGCTCTGACAGGTTTGATGTCTGCAATATGCTCGTTTAATTCATCAAAAATCCACTGCTTACTCAAATCTAGAGGAGAGGGCAAATTAACCTCCTCGTCTATATATCCAGCCCAAGTAGTTGTAACCTTATTATATCGCTCGAATATGGTTAAGATATCCTGTTTGTGAGAATACTCATTTGGTTTGTTTAAATCTTGACTTACCTCCTGCCAATCTCCACAAAGCCACTCAGAAACCATATCCCCATCATATAAGCGCTTTACTTCTGGCATCAACTCCTTTGCCTCAATTTCTATAATATCACTAACTAAGAACGCCATGTAGTCACTGTCAATCTCATCTTCATTACTATTGAGATGAAATTGTAGCACATCTTTAAACCAGCTTATCACTTCATTGCGTCTAGCTGGTTGATGAAACGCTATCTGCACCACCATGTTAGCTACCGCAGATCGTGCATATGTATAAACATCAGGACGAAACACAAACTGTTTACAGGCTTCCAAGTTATTATTAGCAACTTTATAAACGACCTCCCAGACTAGCTCGGTGAGAATGTCCCCTAAGTAAAACGTCAAGCAATCTTCAGACTGGCTCAAAAGTGTAAAAATAGCATCTAAACTACTACTAGCCTTTAGCTCACCAAGTAGAAAAAAAGCATGTATCAAAAAACTAAATTTTTCTTCGTCCCATCCCGACACATCTGCTACTTGTTTATAATAGCTATATCGCTCAATACTGTCATTGATAACCGCCTCTAAATCTTGAATAAGCGTCTCTCTCGGTAGAGAAAGAATAGTGTGTAGCTTTTCTTCGTCTATTCGAAAATCAAAGGAATATAACCATTCTATTTCCTGATGATTGAACTGTGGAAGTCCTTCATTTACTTCATTATTAACTAATATATCCTGTTCACCCTCTGCTTGATTACGTTTAAAATTATTGGCCTTTAAGCTATCTATTGCTTCCTGAGCCACTTGTGTTTCTGGAGCGTACGGGGCTAATTCAAGCATGATCTGGTACCGTATCTCCGCCTGATCTAGATTGCCTATGGCCGTATAGTATAGAATGGCTATTTTGAAAAATGCAACAACCTCCATAATGTGAAAGGTATCCCTATCTGGATAGAGTGACTTTAACATCATATCATGCCCCATAGCATCCGGCATTTTTTCGAACTCCCCTTCTATATAATGCTCCGCCGCCAAGTTTAAAATACCAAACAAATAATCTGGATGCTCCGCTAAAATCCACTTGTTGACATCATACACTTTTTGTTTGTCATTTAATTCTCGGTAGAGAACAGACAGATAATTTTTTAACTGAGGGACGCTAGGATATTCTTCAATTAATTCTTGGATCACTTTGATGTTTGATCTTTTGCCCTCTAGCGCCAATTGATGAATTTGCGGAAATCTTTCTGCAATCTCTAGCGGGGTACCATTTCGCTCATATAAATAATTTGGATCAGAGGTTATATTATATCCGAGTTCTTCAGTGGTCATTTTATGCTACATTTTTATATCACCAAGTTTGGCATATACTGCAAATACCTTGGCTATCTATTAAGCCTCTAATATAAGGCATTTTCTTTTTGTAGCGAAAATAAGTTTGTCCTACCCTACTCGCATCTTCCTAAACGTCAAACTTATCCGTCCTCGCTCTGATACCACTTTCGGGATAGCATGCTGCCACTCTTCCTGTATAGTAGCTGGCATAAAAAATAAGGAGCCAGGCGTAAGTACATAATTAAGAGATTCTGTAGGGACCGCCTTTCTTCTAATCTGAAAAATTCTTGTATCACCTGTACTCAGAATCGCTATGCCTGTTTCTGGTTCTAGAAAATAGGTGCTGTCTCCATGCCATCCCATTTTAGAGTTTCCATTTTCATAATAATTTAAAAAACAATTGTTGGGTTTATAGCCCAAGACGGGTTCTAGCCTTTCACTCAGATCATCCATGATAGGAAAAAATTCCTCATAAGCATCTCTATGCTCTGAATCAATATTAGGTTGTCCAAATCGTGCTGTTTTTCTAGCACGTATGTTTTCCTCCCAAGTAACCTTGGCCATGAGAAAATCGAAGACACGCTCTGGTGCTTCAAAAAAGTCTCGTTCAAAAATTATAGCAGATTTGATGTCTTTCATGATTGTTTAATTCTTGCTTATTGAACGTTACTATGTATTTAAAGTTTTCTTGAAGGTAGACGCTTAGCCTACGCAATACCAACACTCCACTTACACAAAGAAATAATAATTTATCGCCACCAATACGCCAATTTCAAATACTAAAAAAAGAAAGAACAATATCATGGCTGTAAGGGCTTGAAAAAATAAGCCAAAGCTATCTGTCTTATCATCAAATATTTTATACAGTTGTGTTTTGTCTTGGCTAACACTAATATAGTGATTTTACAAGACTTCAATCCTCTCCTTCCATTTTAGTTCTTTCTCTAATGGCATGCTACAAAACTCTACATGCAGGACGCGCCTATTTTTTTTGTTTTCGGTACGTCTGGAGGAGTGCATTGTGAGGGGTTTCATAAATAAGCAGCCGCCAGCAGGTACTTCGCAAATAATCTCTTCACCTGTTTTCTTAAGTAGCCAATCTGAAATAGCTATCACTCCATTTTGGTGTGAATTTTTAATGACACGTAAAGCTCCATTTTCTTGAGTGCAGTCGTCTAGATGAATTCTGACTGTGACTATATTTTCTAAGACTTTGATATTGGGACGAAGTACAATTCGCTCTTTTAGTTTTCTAGCATTGGGAAAGCCGATGATATTTGATTTTGTGTCTAGGTTGATTGTTAGGTCTTGGTGCCAATTTACTACCCAATTCGCATTGGGCGGTTTGTCGAAGTAGATGGACTTGATGATGGCATAGGCTTGGGTGAAAAAATCATCTAGTATTTCTCTTAGATTGGGTGTAAATATCGCGTCGACTAATTTTGGATATTTGATGAGGTATTCTCTTTCTCCAAATACTTTTTCGGTTTGATTTGCTTCGATAAACTTTATTATGTTTTCAACTTCAGACTTGTTATAGATTTTTGGGATTGTTACAAATCCGTCTTGTTCTAGTTGCTCTGTTTGTTC
>CAKZVJ010000233.1 GCA_937923345.1 uncultured Saprospiraceae bacterium | reverse complement strand
TAGGCTTCTCTTCTGCATTGGCGCTACCATTTGGTTTATTTGCCGCTTTTCCAGCGATGTTAAATTCATTACCTAGCTCAGGAAGCTGGATGAATTCTGTGAAAGTCGTATTAGGATTTTTAGAATTGGCCTTAGCCCTCAAGTTTCTATCTGTAGCGGATATGACGATGGGATGGGGTATTTTGAAATATGAATTATTCCTAGGCCTATGGATACTTTGTTTCTTAGGGACTACTTTATACCTACTAGGATTCATCAAGTTTCCTCATGATAGTCCATTGAAAAAATTGAGTATTCCAAGGATGGGTTTTGCCGCTTTGTTTGCAGGCTTAACTTTTTATCTAGCGACAGGCTTTATGATAAACGACAAGACACATTCTTATAATGCTTTGAGTCTAATGAGTGGTTTAGCGCCTCCGGGCAACTACAACTACTTTTTGTCTAAGACAGCAGAAACCACTGTAGATGCAAATATCAAAAGCAAGTACCCTTCATTCACTAAATGTGCTAATAATCTTGACTGTTTTAAAGATTACTATGAAGGAATGGCTTATGCCAATGAAATCAACAAACCTGTTCTTTTAGATTTTACAGGATTTGGTTGTGTAAACTGCCGTAAGACAGAAGAGCACATTTGGATAGTAGATGATGTGTGGTCAAGAATCGATGAAGATTTTATTTTGATCTCCTTATATGTAGATGATAGAAAGAAGCTGGACACGCCCTTAGTATCTAAAGCAACAAACGAAAAGCTTAGAACTGTTGGAAGTAAGTGGGCTGATTTTCAGATTGTCAACTTTGAGCAAAATTCTCAACCACTATATGTTATGATGAGTCCTGATGAAAAGGTATTAGCCAAGCCTAGAGGCTATCATGAGGGTGCTCAAGAATATGCTGATTTCCTAGAATGTGGATTGAACGCTTTCAAAAATAAAGATACTCGTATCGGAAGCAAATAAATCTTCCAGAAAAACATAAATAAAAAGCCCGAAGTAATTGATTTTACTTTGGGCTTTTTTTTGCTTTCTTTCGGGGAATCACAAAGGAATCAAAGGAGCAAAAGTAAACAAAGGGTAGTTTTTAACTTTTAAAAATCTTCCCCAAACTCTTCCTCCTCTATAGACAGTTGTACAGAATCTACAGGAGCAGCATTATCAATGCCATCTCCTCCAAAGCCTTCTCCGTTTTCTAGGGAGCCGCTGACGATGTCCCCTCTTTGTCTTTTGTACACCTCACAGTCTAGCTCTATCCCTAGATCGCCCTCTGGCATGATGAACTTCTTATTGACATCAAAATCAACTTCTTTATCATTTTCCATTTTTCGTATAAACTTGGCAAACATGGGTCTAGCCATCTTGGCTCCAATACCGTAGGTAAGAGAACGGAAGCGAATCCATCGTTCTTCACCACCTACCCAAGTACCAACTACAAGGTTCGGTGTCAAGCCCATAAACCAGCCATCTACATAGTCATTCGTGGTTCCAGTCTTTCCACCCATATCAGATTTAATGCCTCCAAAACCTCTTAAGCCTTGGCGCATCACAGACCGAAGCATCTCTATCATTACATAATTGGTTCTAGGGTCAAGCGCAGGTCTATCCTCACGGATTCCCTCATAGATTATCTTTCCATACTTGTCTTCGATACGCTTGATAAATACAGGTTTGTTATAAATCCCATTATTGGCAAATGCAGTATACGCACCGGTCATATCATATACCGACAGATCCGCTGCTCCTAGACAAATCGACGGCACTGGTGGTACCTTCTTGATATTGATACCTAGATTAGATACCAACTCCCGTACTGGAGCGACATCGCCTAACTGCTTCATCAAATATACCGATACAGTATTCTTCGACCACATCAGCCCTTTAAACAATGAGAACCGATCTCCACTAAATTCTTTTCCCGCGTTCTGAGGAGACCAGTCTTGCAGCAATCCAAAGTTGGCTTCCCCAGTATGAATCGTATAGGCAATATCATCTACCTCATAGCAAGGAGAAAAGCCCTGCTGCTGAATAGCCGTAGCATATACAAAAGGCTTAAAGGTAGAACCCGTCTGTCGATCCGAAGTCACGTGATCGTACTGAAAGTACTTGTGATTGATCCCACCAACCCAAGCCTTGATATATCCAGAGATCGGATCCACCGCTAACATACCCGTCTGCAGAAAATTTCTGTGGTACTTAAGGGAATCCAAAGGCGTCATGGTCGTATCCTTTTCTAAAGCCTCATTGTCGTAAGTGAAGACTTTCATCTCCGTCTTATTCTCAAATGAGTTTTGTACATCCTTTTTGTATTTATTCCACAGGTCTTGAAGTTCTACCCAGCTGTCGCTTTTCATGAACTTCTTGTACTTCACTTCTAGCTTCTCTCCGATCATCTTTTGCTGACGTAGCTTTCGCAAATAGCCTTTTGCCTCCTTTTCTTCGAGCATCCGTCTGATATCTACATCTCTTAAGGTAAAACCATCCAACTCCTCTTCAAATCCTTTAATGGCTTCCGATAGGGTATTCTCTCTAATATTTTTTGCGCGATCAGAATCAAAAATCAAGTAATCTAAACGATAGGCGCGGGCTGCCATCTCTTCATCGCTCGTGCCAGGCTCGTTGAGCTCTTCGTTGGGCTCTTCTCTGTAGGTCCAAGGATCTTCATTTTTCCATCTGGCATTGAAAGTAGTTTGGAGTTCTTTCATGTGCTCCAACATACTTGACTCTGCATGCGCTTGAATCTTCGGGTCAATGGTGGTGTATATTTTCAAACCATCCCGATAGATATCAAAGGGTTTGCCATTGGGCTTACGCTCCGTTTCATTTTCTAAGATTCGCTTCAATTCTTTTCGGAGCTCCATTCTGAAGTACGGCGCCAAACCATCGGCGTGGGTCTTACGGTTAAACTTGGTCATGTCCATGGCCTTGACACGAAGGCTGTCATAGGCTACTTGGTCTATATACCCATTGCGTTGCATTTGCTTGAGTACGACTTCTCTTCTTTTTTTAGTATTCTCCTGAAATCTTTTGGGATTGTAGCGAGATGGATTTTTGAGCATGCCGACTAGCATCGCTGCTTCCTCCATCGCCAATTCTGAGGGGTGCTTACCAAAATATATTTCTGAAGCTGCCTTGATTCCATAGGCCCCGTTGATAAAGTTAAATTTATTGAGGTACATCGCCATGATCTCCTCTTTGGTATACTTTCTTTCTAGTCTGGTAGCGATCACCCATTCTTGCATTTTTTGCTTTACTCGCTCAAATCCATTTCCTGGGTTCTCAGTAAAAAGCAATTTGGCTAGTTGTTGACTAATCGTACTTGCTCCCCCAGCAGAAGTATTCCCTAAAAACACACGCTTGGTAACCGCTCTTGCCAAGGCCTCAAAATCAATCCCACTGTGGTCGTAATAACGCTCATCTTCTGTAGCAATTAAGGCCTTGATCAGATTTGGACTTAGTTCGTCATAACCTACTGGTACTCGATTCTCGATATAATACTTGCCCAAGACCGTGGCATCCTCTGCAAATACTTGCGTAGCATAGTCATACTTCGGATTCTCTAGTTCTTCGAAGGAAGGTAGATTACTCTTGGATACAAAGTAGAATAGCACTATCATCCCTATCACCCCCAGTGCGACAAGTGCCCACAAAACGCCTATTATACGTTTATAGGTCGGCTTATTCTTAGCTCTTATCTCCTTGGCGCTTAGCGTATTATCTTGATTATTCGTATCCATAATGCTGTTATAATATAAGTGTATAACGAATTTTAAAGATATAACTTATTGTTGAATTGTTTTATAGTGGAATTGTTAAGCAAAAATCTTTAATTGCTATTGAAACCAGACCATATCGTGTAATAGAACAAATATATAGAGAGGTAAAATAGTTGATACCCCCTGGACAAAAAGAATTTCTCTTAGTAGATATAGTTTTTGTAGAGGCAAAATTGAACGGCGAAAAAAATACACCACCACGTGTACAAGTATACTGGGTGTATAACCTTTTAGAAGATATTTTTGGCAAGGTGTCTTCGAGCAAAGTAAACTTTGATTCATAATTCAACTGGCTCTATATCAGAATATTAAGTAAACAACCTGGCACCGAGAAGATATTCCTAGAACTACACCTAAAAAATAAAGGATAGGCTTTTCGCCATTGTTCTATTTCATACCTTAACTTATTTAGGTAAATAAAAAGTTAGGAGAGTGAGTGCAGGTTGAATAGTTATTTTAAATAAAAAAAGAACTGAAATTTCAGATAATATACTTATCCCACTGTTGTATATATACAACAGTGGGATAAGTATGACGGTTCTTGAAAGCATAGCAAAACACTCTAGAACACAAAACGTTAATCATTCTTTGTTAGGATATATCCTAACAAAGATACAAAGAATAAAATTAAAAAACAATACTATCCATAGTAAAAAGAGCTTTTAATAGGTAAAAACAACTAAATTAAGTTAATACTTGCATTTCTAAATTATTATTAGTACCTTGGATATAGTTGCATATATGCAACTATGTCCTGGGTTAATTAAAAACAAAATGCCAAGAATATCCGCTTTTACAATCGCTCAGAAAGATATAGAAAAAAAATTTGACAGCTCAAAAAAGAAATTTTACACCCTTGACGATCTAGAAAAGATTTTTTTTCAAAACTCTTCATTTTGGAGACTTCCAAAGTCATGGAATGTTCACAATTTCAAAGATGCATTAGTCGAAAAAACAGAAAAATTCAACCTTGTAAAATTGGAGTTCCCAAACCGTGTCATACGTCGAATGGTTTGGGGTAATGTTACTCCTAGTGAAATAGCTCTTTCTCTGAGAACCTCAGCTTATCTTAGCCACTATACAGCATTGTTTGCACACAATCTTACTAATCAAATATCAAAGACTATCTATGTGACGGCTGAGCGTTCCACAATCTATAAAAAAGGGAAACTAACACAAAAAAGCATAGATAATGCTTTTAGTAAACCTCAGCGGATTAGCCAAAATATTGCAAATTTAAACGAGAAGCAAACTATCTGTCTTTTAGAGTCCAAACACACAAATAATGTTGGAATAATTAAAAGAACCGATGGAGTTTTAATAACGAGTGTAGAGCGGGCCCTCATTGATGCAACAGTACGACCTCTTTATAATGGTGGGATTACTGAAGTCCTTGAAGCTTTTGTGCGTGCTGCTGAGACCGTATCTATCAACAAGTTAACAGCACTTCTAAAAAAAATTGATTACACTTATCCGTATCATCAGGCTATTGGGTTTTATCTAGAAAAATCAAATGTTTACAGAGATAGTCAAATTGATTTACTAAAGCGTTTTGATTTTAAGTATGATTTTTATTTAACTTATAACATGAAAGAAATGGAATACTCAAAAGAGTGGAAGCTTTACTATCCAAAGAATCTTTCTAATTACATTGAATTACGATAAATCCAAATTTTCGAATTTTTCTAAAACGTAGTCAAAATAGTAATCAAAATCCTTTAATTCCTCTATTCTAATTATAGTTCCCTTAAGTGATGTATCAAAATTTTCTCTATGAAATTCACGATATTTTCTGATTTCTTTAATGTAATCTAAGGGCACTCTTTTTATGGCGAAGATATTCTTAATTAGTTCTTTATGTTCTAAATTATTTGGATCAATATAATATTGAGTCATTAATAACTCAATATCATAAAAATCTCTTGCTCTTGCTCTTGATTTAAAGGTCTTAACAACAGTTTTATAGTTCGGTAGTTGTTGACAAATAGCTCGCAGCTTTTCATAAACTATCATTTCAGGGGAATAAACGTTTATTGTATATCCCTCAAAATCACTAGTTTTCTTAGTGTCAATATATTCATAGCTACTAATATCAATTTTGAATTTAGTACTTCCATTTTTTCCTAGGGCTAAAGATCTTCGAATTATTGCATCTCTGTCTTGACCTAACTCTTCTGCTATTTGCGAAGAAATAACTTTGAAGATAACTTGATAGCCACCCCAAAAATCTTTCATACCTCCTGGAAGACTATGTGGTCTCTTTTCAAATTTGATGCCGTGAACAAAGAAACCTTCTTCTCTAAATGTATTTTCTAAAGCTACTTTTATTCTGCTTCCAATATCTTCTTCTTCTTCTTCATTGAGACTTTCTGCCATAGAATAGTCAAGATCTAATGACCCTCTACCAGAGACATCGTAAATCATATCAATAGCACTACCCCCTTTAAAAATAAGGGTTTCCATCAAATTATCATCTGAAACCATTGCTAACACTGCAATGCGTTTAATTTGACCAATTAGCTCTAAGTCTAGTTGTCTCACAAATTTTGTTTTTCTGTTAAAACTATTAAGTTAGTGAGTTTTTGGATCATTTAATTTGCATTATAAATTTGGGGCTGGGGACGCAATCTTCAATTTTTGATTCAGAGAAAGAATAAGATATTAAAAAAAAGACTCCATAAAAAAGTCTCTAATTTTTAGGCTTTTAGAAATTATACTTTTACGAATACACTCAGAAGTCATAATATTTAGCCACCAACAATTCCAATTTTGTTATTTTTTTTAGAACTAATAATTAATCCTGGTAACCAAAAATTGCTCCCCAATCGCCTTCATTCTAATCAATTCAAATCTTCTTGCTCCTCTTCGTCCAAAATAATCGCATCCACTGCGCGCTTGCGCATCATCTCATTGAACTTCGGAATATCATTATCCAATATCATGTTGAACGCCTTGAGTTGTTCGTCGATGAGGCTTGTCAGCTCCTCTTTCACGGCTATCGCTTGAGCAGTCGGCGCTTCGTTGCCAGCCCGCATAAGGGAATTGAGATGGGCCAATTTGTTGGTCAAGCGAATCGGGAAATTGAGCGGATCTTGTCTACTTCTATTTTTAGTTTGATACAATTCTTCTTCTACAATAGTCATCGTGGAGTCGATATCATTGGCGAGTTGGATAATGTCCTCATAGCTGTCTTGATCTTTGAGTCGATCGCGATAGTGATCGAGCTGCTTACGTACCCCTCTTATTTCCTTGATGGCTTTGTGCGCTTCAGATACCTTATCGGTCACCTCTTTTACAAAGGTAAACTGCGCCTGCATATCTGCATCAGTACTCTCACTGCGCGGATCATTGAGGATATTAAATGTCTTCTCCATAGTGTCATCGCCCAAGCTTAGCTTGACGGTGTATTGTCCAGGTACCGCCTTCGGCCCCGCCAAGCTAGCCCACCACAAAATCATTTTTTCAAACTTCTCCCCTTCCGGATAAAGCATATCCCAATTGAAATAATTGGCACCTTGCTCTACAGTAAGTTTGTCTTTCTTCTCCTCGGCCGTGGTAGAAAATGCACGAATCAAAGTGCCTTCACTATCGTTATAGCTCAAGGTGACGGCCGTCGTATCTGGATCCTCCTTCAGATAAAAATAAGTCATCACACCATTGGGGTGATTCATCCCTGCATTGCCAGGATTTTGAGATTGACGTCCTTCCATGCGGTAGGTATCCGCTGGGGTAAACAGGTGCATATCTGCACGGGCGATAGCATCGTCCATCTGACGGATAGGACCAAGATCGTCTATCATCCAGATGCTACGCCCTTGTGTCGCAGCGATCAGCTTATTGTCTTTTATAGTCATATCCGTAATCGGCACGATAGGCAAATTGAGCTGTATCGGCTGCCAAGAAGAACCATTATTATAAGATACATAGACGCCAAATTCTGTACCTGCATAGAGCAATCCTTCGCGCTCGGGATCAGCTCGAATCACTCTCGTGAAGTGCTCCCGATCTATGCCCTGATCTATCCTACGCCAAGTCGCACCATAGTCCCTCGTGTGATACAGGTAAGGCGTAAAATCGCCAGACTTATATAAAGTAGCCGCCACGTACAAGCCACCATCATTAAATGGATCCGCCTCGATGCTATTGATCATCGCCCACTTGGGCATATTGGTCGGCGTGACTTTGTTCCAATTTTTTCCAGCATCTCTAGAGACATGCAGCAACCCATCATCAGAACCGGCCCAAATCAAATCCTTGACCCGTGGCGATTCAAGTGCCGCAAAAATGGTACAGTAATATTCTACCGAAGTATTGTCTTGCGTGATCGGTCCACCAGAAGAAACCAACTTGGTCGAATCGTTGCGCGTCAAGTCTGGACTGATAATCTCCCAGCTTCTCCCTTGATCGTAAGAGACATGCAAGTGGTTGGACGCGGCATACAATTTATCATTCTGATGCGGCGAAAAGAAAATCGGAAAATTCCACTGGAAGCGATATCGCATTCCTTCTGCCCCGTGGCCCATTGGATTATCCGGCCATACAGAAATAGTTTGTCGCTGTTTTGTTTTATGATTGAGTCGACCTAAAAATCCATCGTAACATCCTCCATATACGATATCATTATCCGTAGGATCGATCGCAATATGTCCACACTCACAGCCCGCAGTAGGTTCCCAATCTCGTTCTCCGATGCTTCCACCTTCAGTCCTGTGCAAAATTCGTACGGTACTATTATCTTGTTGTGCTGCATAGATTCTAAACGGAAAGTGGTTATCGGTTGTCACTCTATAAAACTGCGCGGTGGGTTGATTATAGTAGGTCGTCCAAGTCTCTGATCCATCATAACTCACCTGCGCGCCTCCATCATCCGCTACTATGATGCGGTTATTATCCTCTGGTGCAATCCACAAATCATGGTGATCTCCGTGCGGCGTACCGAAGGCTTCAAAACTTTTTCCGCCGTCTTTCGATTGGTGATAGCGCACGTTCATCACGTACACCCGATCTTCATCTTGCGAGTCCGCATAGATGCGAGAGTAGTACCAAGCACGCTGACGCAGCTTTCTTTCGTCATTCGTTTTTGTCCACGTCTTGCCCCCATCATCTGATCTAAATACTCCTCCTTCCGCTGCTTCTATGATGGTCCATACTCTATCAGAATTGACTGGCGAAACAGTAACGCCTATGATACCAAGCGTTCCTTTCGGCAAGCCTTTGTTGGTAGAAATATCTTCCCAAGTCTCTCCAGCATCTGTGCTGTACCAAAGCGCTGAACCTTCTCCCCCAGAAGACAAATCGTATGGTGTTCTTCTTATTTTCCAGGTAGAAGCAAACATGATCCGCGGATTATTGGGATCGAAACACAGGTCTACCGCACCCGCTTCATCACTCACAAAAAGCGTTTTGTTCCAGGTCACACCACCGTCTGTACTTTTATATACTCCACGCTCAGCATTGGAGGTATAGAGATTACCCATCGCTGCGATATATACGATATCTGGATTGGTCGGATGGATGCGAACTCTTGGGATATGCCTCGTCTTGGCCAAGCCTAACGACACCCAAGTTTTACCTGCATCTACAGATTTCCATACTCCATATCCGTGGGACACGTTTCCTCTCACGGTCACTTCGCCGAGTCCGACGTAGATGACATTGGGATCAGATTCGCTGACTGCAATCGAGCCTACGGAGCCTCCAAAAAATCCATCAGAAATATTTTTCCAAGTTCTCCCTCCATCTTGCGTGCGCCAGACTCCTCCTCCAGTCGCGCCAAAGTAATATAGATTTGGCTTGCCCGCCACGCCTACTACTGAGGCAGAACGCCCTCCTCTAAATGGTCCGACATTGCGCCACTTCATCGCATCATACACTTCTTCAGATGGCGCAGTCAGCTGGATGCTTGTTTTTGATTTTTTGTTCTTTTTCTTTTGCGCCACTAAGTCACCATTGGCAGACACGAGGAAACAAGCTGCTAAAAACAAAGAAAGGTATATCTTTCGCATAGGTATATTTTTCAATTTAGATATTCATTTGGTTTGCCATCAAGATAATAAATAGTTTTTAATTGAGGATTTGTTGATTTGTTAATTTATTAATTTGAAAAATTGAACATTGATCATTGATGAATTGATCATTGATGAATTGATGAATTGATCATTGAAGGATTGATCATTGAAGGATTGAACATTGAAGGATTGAACATTGATCATTAATTACGGTGATTCCCCGTAGCCTTCCCAATTGGCCGAGGCTCAAAGGCCTACCCACTGCCACGCAGACGGGGTCGGGTCATTCGCTTGTATTCCCTACCCTAGCTGACTATTCAGGATATGTCTGACTAGTATTCGCTCATCCACTCATCCGTCGTCAGACATTCCTTCATTAGCCATCAAGGGCAGCTCATATCGCTGCTACCCCTATCACAAAAACTAAAACTCTGTACTTAAAATAATTTGAGTAAAAATGACAAATATGTAAAAAGGAGATACTTATTCAAGCAAATTGAATAGTAGAGATTACCTTTGTCCAAGCAAATGAAATAAATATGAATACTAGCCCTTCTTATCAAAGCAATGAATTGATTGAGCGACTGCCCCCGCATCTCAAACAGTTTATCAAACCTCAAGAATATGAGCAATATACTGCCATCAACCAGGCTACTTGGCGATACGTCATGCGTAGAAATGTAGCCTACCTATCTACTTATGCACATGACTCCTACCTCAATGGGCTCAAAAAGACGGGGATCGATATAGAGCAGATACCGAGTATGTATGGCATGAATAGAATTTTAAAAGAAATTGGTTGGGCGGCAGTGGCAGTAGATGGATTTATTCCGCCTAATGCTTTTATGGAATTTCAGGCATACAAGGTTTTAGTCATTGCTTCCGATATCCGACAACTAGAAAATATTGAATATACTCCTGCTCCTGACATCATTCATGAATCAGCAGGGCATGCTCCTATCATAGCCAATCCAGACTATGCAGAATATCTGCGTAGACTAGGTGAGATTGGAGCCAAAGCAATACTATCCAAATACGACATGGATGTATATGAAGCTGTACGAAAATTGTCCATATTAAAAGAGGCAGAAGGAACACCTGATCATGATATCGAAGCTGCTGTTGCTGAGGTAGAAAGACTACAAGCCATAGAAACAGAACCATCAGAAATGGCCCAAATGAGGAACATGCAATGGTGGAGTGTGGAGTACGGGCTCATCGGCGAACTCGACAATCCAAAAATATATGGTGCAGGTCTACTCTCCTCTATTGGAGAGAGTAAGTGGTGTATGAGAGAGGAAGTGCAAAAAATACCCTATTCGATTGACGTGATTAACCAATCATTTGATATCACCAAGCCACAACCAAAGTTGTTTGTCACTCCAGACTTTTCTTATCTGATGGAAGTTTTAGAAGAGTTTGCCAAGACATTGAGTTTGCGGAAAGGAGGCAGTCGAGGCTTGCAAAGATTAATAGACTCTCATATGGTGGGCACCATAGAATTGAGCACGGGCCTGCAGATTTCAGGGAAGTTTACGCGCTCTATTACCGACGAAGACAATCAAGTCATATTTTTTCAAACTGAAGGAGCGACTGCTCTGGCTTATCGAGAAAAAGAACTCATAGGGCATGGGATATCTGATCATCCAAATGGATTTTGTTCGCCCATAGGTGCCCTCAAAAATATCAATCTCCCCATAGAGGATATGGGTCCCTACGACTTGAAGGCTTATAATTTCTACGATGGCAAATTTTTATCCTTCGAGTTTAGTTCTGGCATCAAAGTAGAAGGAATGAACGTAACAGGGATACGCAATATCCAAGGTAAATTGATGCTCATCCAACTTGTAGATTGCACAGTCATGTACAAAACTGAAGTGCTCTTCCAACCTAGTGATGGACTGTTCAATATGGCAATCGGGAAGGAAATTGTTTCTGCTTTTGCGGGGTCTGCAGATTATATGTCTTTCCCTAATCTTTATAAAGCTTCTGAAGTTTTGACACATCGTCCGCCTATTAACCTTGCACAAAGCAAGCTAGAAACCTTATACCAAGAAGTAAGAGATGGTCGGGCAAAGGGATTACCTACAGAGCGTATCCATGACATACTTCGCACAATCCAAATGGAGTATCCCAATGACTGGCTACTTCCTTCTGAACTATTAGAATTAGCACAGGACGAAAGCATAGTCCAGCGAATCAAGAATCACCTTAAGGAACTGGTCAATAAAAAAAGCGAATTGTCCTCTTTGATCCATATAACATAAAACCGAATTATTTTCCTAGGAGAGAATGGATGATCCAATAAAGACAGTATATGCGCGAATCATTCTGTACTATATATCAAGATGGGTCTTTCCTTTAAATTTCAACCAAAACCCTTTTGTTTCACCACTCGTTCAAAACGGAGAAGAACTATATTTTTTTCATTCTAAAAATTAAATAATTTATGGAAACCACGGAAGTTACCGATTTCGCAAGCAAGTATATTGATATGGCTATAGCGTTTGCGCCTACTGTCTTACTGGCTATAGTCACGCTTATCATTGGATTTTGGATAATAAAACGAATCGTAAATCTGGCAACTCTTGGTATTACCAAATCTGGGCTAGATGCAACATTAGCTAATTTTTTATCTTCCTTGATCAGTATTGCTCTTAAAGTAATCTTGCTTCTGTCAGTGGCAGGTATGTTTGGCATAAATACAACTGGATTCATTGCCATCTTCTCCGCCTTGATGGTCGGTATTGGTATGGCGCTCAATGGAACTTTAGGGCACATCGCCTCAGGCGTCATGTTGATGATCTTCAAACCGTTTAAAGTGGGAGACCTAGTCAAAATCGGTGGTGCTCAGTCTATGGGTATCGTTGACAATATCACTGCATTCAATACGGTGCTCAAAACCTTGGACAACCAGCGCATCATCATTGCCAATAGCAATGTGACGGGAAATGATATCACTAATGTTAGTGGTGAAGGAACTGTGGGAGTAGAATTGACATTTGGTATTGGATATAGTGATGATATAGACAAAGCACGAAAGGTGATTTTAGAGGTGGGTAAATCCTGCCCGCATATTTTAGATAATCCTGCACAAGGTGTAGTGGTTGCTAATCTGGGAGATAGTTCAGTAGATCTCGCGACGCGTCCATTTTGCAAAGCTGAACATTATTGGGATGTTTTATTCTACATGCAAGAAAATGTAAAGAAAGCATTTGATAAGCAAGAAATAGGTATCCCTTATCCAACTATGGACTTGAACGTCGTAAGTCAAAGCGAGCGAGCAAGTCAAAATTAGGATTTGATATCACAAAAGATACAATGGGTCTCTGGTATTCTGCTAGAGGCCCTTTTTTTATTGCCGATATAATATATGTATCCCCTTTCGAGAAAATCAGAACGGGTCCACGGAGGCTACAAAAGTATCGTATTGCTTAAGCCCCCATATAATTTTCATAGGCTCGCTCTAATTTCTTTTTGATGCGGCTTCTCAATTTTCTAGGTTTTAAGATCTCGATGCTGTCTCCGAACCCTAAAAAGAGTCGCTCTATCTCAAAATTGTGGTGGACGCGGATTTGTAGCACTGCGCTACCGTTTTCGTATTCTTCTATTATTTGTTGCGAATGATGAAAGGGCTTACTGATCACATAGGGTGCATTTTCACTATCTACCCAAAACTCGATATTGAAGAGGCTACTATCATTTAGTACCGTGACTCCATATGTATTGTGGTAATATTTATCGGCATCAAATCTTGGTTTCTTTTTGTATTCCGTCTCTAAGTCAAAATCAATATTTTGTATTCTATCCAAGGCAAGGGTGACCACTTTAAAATTATTGTCTCTGCAGCCTACCAAGAACCAGCGATTATTGAATTCTTTCAAGATATATCCGTGGAAATTAAATTCTCTAGCTGACCGTGCCTTGAAAGAGCGATAAGTTAATTTTAATACTACTTTTTTTAGAATGGCTTGGTATAATATATCTAGATGTTCTAGTCCTCTGAGGTCTTCATTTTTTTCCATATGGATGATGGGCGCTTTACTCTCCGACTCTCGATATATTTTATCTTCTAGTTTTTGAATGACGCCGTTCAGTTCTGAGAACAAGGAAAAGTCTTTGAACTGGCTCAGCATCTCCATGGACTCCGTCAAGATGTCCATATCGATCTGAGTCAATGGAATGTCAGTGATGGTATAGTCTTCTTCCGAATAGCGATAATACTTTCGTTCAAACACTTCTATAGGTGCATTATAGCCAAGTTTATTGCTGCGCATCACTTGGATGTCTAGCTGTACGGTACGTTTGCTGACCTCCGTATCTTTGCCTTCAAATTCGTAGAGGGCATCTGAGCAAGCATCAATAAGATCCGCCAAAGTCCATCTCTTGGTGCGATTTTGTAGGCATTTATCAATGGTTCGGTAGCGGATGAGTGCATTTTTGTTAGTAGCCATAAATAAAAATAGGAAAATATTTTTACTACGCAAATTAATTGCGCAGTAGGTATATAGTTTTACATCATCAAAAGGGGGAAGCAGATATAAAAAAGAAAAATACAAAAGGCTTCCCCTCAACAAGTAAAATTAATGATTATGAAAATCACAGGAAAAATTTTGGTTGCGATGGGATACACTCCCGGAAAATGGTTTAGTGAAGTATTAGATCATCTTTACGAAAGTGAAGAAATGACCATGACCGAATTGAAGGCGTATGTAGACAGTAAGGTACCGCAGACGATAGCTCCATTTGAGGTAGGCGTACCGTACTTTAAGAATATTAGTGCTGATAACGATATAGAGGCTGCTAACGTAGCTTCTGTATTCGAAACAATGGCTGAATTGATGAAGACACCCACCATCGTTGGAGGAGCGGTGATGCCTGATGCTTGCCCTACCGGTGGCAAAGGTCAGATCCCCGTGGGTGGTGTGGTGGCTACCAAAAATGCAATTCACCCAGCGATGCACTCGGCAGATGTATGTTGTTCTGTAATGATGACTTCCTTTGGGCATGTCGATCCAAAGCTTGTGTTAGATGCAGCACATAGTGTGACGCACTTTGGCGGTGGCGGAAGACAAGATACTTTTGATTTTCCTGAGGATTTGATGGAACGTATCCAAGGCAATGTATTCTTAAACTCTAAAAAGAGTATTCAGTTGGCAAAGTCTCACTTGGGTACCCAAGGAGATGGAAATCATTTCTTGTATGTAGGAAAGTCTGAAAAAACTGGTGAGACCATCATGGTAACACATCATGGATCCAGAGGGTTCGGAGCACTCTTGTTTAGAAAAGGAATGCAAGCGGCTGAAAACTTTAGACAGGTGATTTCTCCAAAGACTTTAGCAAAGAATGCATGGATTCCATACGATCAAGAGGAAGGGAAGCAATATTGGGAAGCATTGCAAATTGTGCGCGCTTGGACAAAATTGAACCATGAGGTATTGCATAATGCTACTGGTGCTAAGATTGGTGCGCAGATTGAAAATAGATTTTGGAATGAACACAACTTTGTGTTTAGAGAAGGGGATACTTTCTATCATGCCAAGGGGGCTACTCCATTGAAGGATGCTTTCGTCCCAGATGGAAAAGATGGGTTGCGTTTGGTCCCCTTGAACATGAGTGAACCCGTATTGATTGTAAAAGGAGAAGCTACTGAAAATAATATGGGCTTTGCTCCACACGGAGCAGGTAGAAATATGAGCCGTACTGCGCATATTAGATCAAAAGGACACAAGACTATCCGTGAGGTATTTGATGAAGAAACAGCAGGATTAGATGTTCGTTTTTTCTCAGCGCACATTGATATCTCAGAATTGCCCTCTGCCTATAAGAATGCGCAAACGGTCCAAGATCAGATGAAAGAATTTGGTTTAGGAGAAGTGGTGGATAGAATCATGCCCTATGGATGCATCATGGCGGGTGACTGGCAGAAAGATGCTCCCTGGAGAGTACGTAAAAGAAAGCGTATGGAGGAGCTAGCTGAGCAAGAAAAGGCAGAGATATAAAATTAAACCTGTGCTATTAAGAGATCCCATTTGATCAAATACCCGTACGAAATTGGTTTGGGACTATTCTGCTATTTATTGACTACAATAAAGTACCAAAAATTGCCCCAAGCCAATTTCTTTTGAGCGTAACAAAAGGTTTAATGCTCCATTTTTTTCTTTCGTAAAAACTTAGGAACAAAATTAAATTTTTTCTTTACAAAATTTGGGTCATCCCACTTTGAGCGAAAAGGATAGAATGTAAAAGAAATATTATTGTAAAAACCTGCTATCTCTAAAGGAAAATCATGTTGTATAGAATTTTGATACAATGTCTGGTTGGTTTCTCTATCAAACTCTCGAAACTCAAAGTTCAAGTCCCAATGGTTTTCGTCAAGTTGCAAATCTTCTGTCCAAAGTATATTTCTAAACCCAAACTCAAGACGAAATGCCATGCCTTTTTTGAGTTTTCGACTAAGGCCTAGCCCCAATGTTGTAGACCCTTGGTAGCCACCATTACCTGGATTATTCGACCTTAAAACAAAATCGCCTGTGAGGGTATGCTCTATTCTGACGCCATCTTCTATGCGCCTATACCATCCATTTCCTTCAAAATTTATTGGAGTATCTAGTCTATTTAGGTCTAGTTCATATTGGTCTCGGTTGAGAGATAAAATATAATGTAGTTCCCATTTTTTACTTTTTCCGATGACATGCTTAAAGGAAGTGCCCAGATGCCAACTTCTAGCCCTTAGTGTTGTACCTAAGAATTTATCCCTAAATCCTAAAGGACCTAAGTAACGTATAATCGCAAATTCCCCTGCTGGTGTGCCATCCCTTGGTTCATTCAAATAATCTCCATCCCAAATGTAGTATCGTCTGTAATACTGTTTAGAGCCAACAAATACGTTCCACCATTTGGTCACGTCGTAGCCAATAGAAATATCATAACCAAAAGGAAGGTTGGTTCTCCACTGTATCAAATCCCCTCTATTCTCATCGTGCCAAGTAAAGGTTTTTTCGGCTAAGCCGTTGGTATACTCAGGTCTAACATATACATGTTCATAACCTATTTTGACTTGCCATTTTGAATTTTGAGCAAAGCTGTTTTGGGTAATACTGAATACAGCCAAAAAGAAAGTAATAGTAAGGGGCAATCGCCCCTTACCTACTAAAATAGTATAATTATTCATTTTATTTTTTTATTAATCACATTCAAAAGCAGGGTCAAACTGTGCTTCTTGCCTTAAATATAAAACGCCGTCAACCATCCAATCAATAAATACAGGAGAACTTTGTTTTAGCCACAACTTGTCATTCGACAAGGCAGTGTTAGCCAGTGGGTCTTTAAAGGTATGTGTCCTTGCTTCTATATTCGGTGGCGATGCCTCAAGGTTACGTGGATCTTGACATTCGCACTGTTCTTCATCCTCAGCAAAAACACTACCACTAAAATTAACATCAAGCATACCTTCAGTCTTTCTCCATCTCTTACTTCCAAAAATACCTCCTCTTCTATTTTCCCAATATTCAATCTTGCCTTTAAAGTCTTGGTCGTTGAACCACTCCCACGCTGAGCCCATGTCATATCTGTATCTTATTCGTTTGTCCTCATCAGTTGGATGTTCTTTAATCTTCCAATTGGAACTTGGATTAGAATCACAGCAGTTAACTCCAGAGGCCGATATGGTTTGAGATACAGTTGCCTGACCGCCTGGGCATTGAGGTGAAAAGATAATCAAATTTACATTGTAATCACGATCACATTCGTAAGTGTGTGTAGGGTTAACTTCAGTAGAAGTTTGCCCATCTCCAAAATTCCATTGATATCCAGTAATCACGCCATTGGGTGATGAGGATAGATTAACAAAATTTACAACATTATCGATTCCAATATTTGTAGAAAAGTTGGCTGTGCATCCTCCAATATTAATGTCTCGGCAAATCGTACTAGTACAGCCAACCTTAACGTTATTAAACGGAATGCAGCGCTCTTCAAAAAATGAAATAGTTACGGTCGTATCTTGGCCAGATGAAGTAGTGAACGTAGAATCACGCGTGGCAGGTAAAAATACACAAACTGTATCTTGAAATATTTCCCTCTCCACATATGTTGCACAAATTTCTTTGGTTCCTGGACTGTCAAACTGGTGTGTAAAATTAAGTTGATTATTATTGTTTGAACCTACGTTCCAAGTTAAAAACTTGTCTTCACCATTTGGGCTATCTCCTGTGTATACCACGTCTACTTCGAACGTAGAATGGTTCACAGTAAAGTTAAACGAGGCATTGCAAAATGATGAAGTTCTAGGCGTAATATCTATGCCATTCGACACATCATTTGGGGTCATTACCTCGCCATCAACGACAATTTGCTTGAGTCGATTTTTCTCAGAAATCGGTGCTTTAGCGTATATCTCTTGTGAAAAATATTGTATTTCTGTTCCTACCTGCACAATACCATCTACACTTATCATTGAGCTCAAAACATCACTAAAGATAGGCCTGTCGACAATTTGACTGAGATCAGCACCTTCATCTAAGGCGTAATTTTGATACTCATCATAAGTCCTTCGCATTGAATAAAAATCTCTTGATTCTTCAAAAGAATCTAATACATCATAATTAGTGTCATCAAATCTGTCAACGAGTTGGTTATATACACTACTTATTTCATCTGCATCCGCAAAAACTAGGTAAGACCCAGTAGCCCAATTATTTGAGAATGGATTTTCATTATTACTTCTATTGTCAATAATTAAATTTTCAACAGAAGAGTCTGGTATTATATGATCTTTTTCGCAAGAATAAAAAAAGAATATTCCGAACACGATGATTAATAGTTTAGAAGTGTTCAGCGAGTAAAAAACGGGGGGGGGGGAAGGTAATTTTAAAGTTAGTCATAATTTTAATTATAGTTAGTTAATAAATACTTACTAGTTTGAGTTTATCTTACTTAAAACCTAAAAGATGTTGAATCTCTAAAGGAATTTAAATGAGATAAATTTGCATTGCTTGCACCTAAACTGAGTTTGCACATTATTGTTCGATCTGACTGAGAAAAAAATCCAAGGTAGATGATACTCCATGAGTTTATATCCAAATATGTCAAAAAAAAAGACATCCTAAAAACCGAATTAAACGCACATATTCTTTTTTTACCTAGTATCTTCATAGTGCATATTGCGCAGGGATGTTTAGAAATTATACAATTTATTGTAAGGCAAATTCTTACATTAGGGACAATCTAGATTACCGCCTCGGATTCTAGAGTATTGCTTTGAAAACGGAGTAATTCTTGAGTTCAATTTGTCAGAGGGCAAAATCGAGTCTTTGTTCTTTGCTTTTTCGGACAAGGGATCGAAAAGGCTTGGTCTCGATTTTTTCATCGAGACGGGAGCGACAGCGCACCCTGACAGAGCCCGGTCACGCCCTTTTCGGCGTGATGGCCCCCCAATTATAATTTTTAAAAAGATATTACACCAATTGGTCTTTCTTGGCTTTTTTGATCGGGACAGCGATGCACTTTTTCTCCATGTAGGTCATCATCTCCTCAATAAGGAGTCTGGTGTCAGGGTCTACATTCGCGAGTTGCTTTTTGAACACCACGTTGAGCGCTTTTTCTTTGACCGCTTTGATCTCGGTAGGTATGTGACTATGATCGCGTTCGATTTCTCTCTGTCGATATATCTCCTTGAACTCCACTACGCGGTCTGCCAAGATTTCTTTGACTTTAGAAATTTCCTTTTTGCGGAAGGCCATATTGTCTGCAGCTAGCTTTTTGAGGCTATCGATCTTTATATAATGTATATCATTGTTGGCGAGTACCTCTGGGTCGATATTGCTCGGAACGGAAAGGTCTACTATAATTTTTTGATTATTTTCCCCCTGCAATAGTTGTGCGTAGATTTTTTGATCCAGGAATTTAGCGGTAGAACCGGTGCAAATTATCATGATATCAAATCCCTTATCGAAGGTCTGTAAGCCGTCTAAGGTAAACGCCTGACCATGGAGTCTATCCGCTAATTCTTCTGCTTTCCCAAGAGTTCTATTGAATACAGCGACATCTTTGAAATTGTATTTTTTCAAAAAATTGCTCATCAATACGTTTGTCTGGCCTGCGCCTATGATAATGACTCGGGCATTGTCTGGTGGAGAAGTTTGCAATAGTTTTTTGACCGCCAAGGAAACAATGGAAACCGGCTTCTCCCCAATACGAGTATTGCCGTACACCATTTTTGCAGACTTTACGGTCATCTGCATCGCAATGCGAAGCTTGTCTCCAGTGATGCAAAATTGGGTCTTACACTTTTGGTATGCTTCACGCAATTGGCGAAGGATCTCTCGCTCACCGATCACCAAACTATCTACGGAGCTAGCCACCTCATATAGGTGATGGATAGCTAATTCGTCTTCATAGTATTCGATGGATTGGTTGAGCGAGCCGCTCATATTCCTAAGTTTTTCATTCACAGCATAGAAAAAGGCATTGACATCAATGGCTTCTGGCTTGTACATGAAAAACAAAATACGGTTGCAGGTATTGAGGTACATCAGCTCCGAAATCCCAAAATATGCTTTGATTTTTTTGAGCTTTTTCTCAAGAGCTTGATCATCAGGTGCATCAATAAGAAAGTCCCCTATCTGACTGACATCAGTGGTTCTATGCGTAACTGTAAATAATTTGTACCCTTGGAGCATGTATAGAAATAACAACAAAAATACCCTTATAGTCTACCAATATTGTCATTTTGAGGTAATACTATGCGCTGCACTTGACTAATGCTCTTCCTCACAGCTCCATTGATAATCTGCTAATTTGAAAGGACTTTGATAGGGCCCACGGAAGGAATAATGCCACCACTCGGTGCGAATGTGTTTGAATCCAAACTCGGCCATGGTGTTCTTTAATAGAGCACGATGCTTCAATATATCCTGGTCTAAATCTTTATTATCATGATGTGCTCGACGGCCAAAATAGTCGAACTCCGTACCCATGTCTACCTCGGTTCCTGCTGCGTCCAATAAAGTAGCATCTATCGCAAAGCCGCGATTGTGCATAGATCCCTTGTGAGGAGGAGTCACGTAGCTGGCGTTTGGCACTTTCTCCCATAGTCTTTCTTGCACTGACGTCGGTCGGTAGCAATCAAAAAGCTTTAGGCCATATCCTTTATCTTGAAGTGCTTCTTGGACTTGGTATAGTGCTTTGGCTGCCTCTGGTCGAAGGAAACATCTTGGGCATTCATAAAGCTGCTCTTCTACAAAGTTGTTCTCACTTGCGTATCTGAGATCTAATTGGATCTTGTATTCTTGGACCGCAATTTCTGACCATAGCAAGGTGTCGTAGTCTGGCGCCGGGTTTGAGATTGGTGGCACTACAGCTTTTATTTCCTCATCAGCTTGCTTTGAGTTTGAGAAATCAGCAAGCATAGCCTTAGGTTTTTCATCCTGCGGTGAAGAGGACTGCCCGCAATGCATCATTAAGAGGCACATAGCGAGGATAAATAAAAGGCTGTGCAATTTAATGACCAAAAATAGCGGCTAATTTTTGATCTAATTGCGGGCCGCGCAATTTTCTAGCGATAATTTTTCCTTCCTCATCTAGTAATACTGTGTGCGGAATGGATTTGACGGAGTACATCTGCGCGACTTCATTTTTCCAGCCTTTGAGATCACTAACATGGGTCCAAGTCAAATTATCCTTTGAGATGGCCTGCTCCCACTTATCTTTAGTTTTATCCAAGCTTACGCCTAAGATTTCAAAACCGTCTTTTTTATACTTCTTGTATAATTCTACGACGTGCGGATTATCCTTTCGGCAAGGACCACACCAAGACGCCCAGAAATCAATCAGTACTACTTTCCCTCGAAAATCCGATAAGTTAACCGCTTCGCCATCAAGATTTTTCATTGTGAAATCAGGTGCTACTGCTCCAACGATAAAACTCTCTGCATTTTTAATTTGGCTCTTTAAGTTTTGACAACCTTTACTATTATCCACACAGAATTGATCTAAGTATCTCGTTGCATAAGGAATAAAGAGCGGGCTTTGTGCAGATCTAAGTCCTGACAAAATTCCTCCAAGTGCCATTTTTTGAGCGTCCGAATTTTCTGTTAGTTTATCAAGATTGAGGTTTAAAAAATTTTCCAATTCTGTGACTGGTAAACCTTGCACCTTACTAAGCGTAGTACTAAACTTACTGAATACGTCGAATAATAACGGCATATTGCCATAGGCTTTGCTTTTTAGATCCGCTTGGGCAAAATATTCATTCCCAAAGTAAACCACTTCATTGGGAAAATCAGTACCACTGTTTTGGTAGCTATAATAGGTATACAATTTTGCCACTTCGCCTAGCCAGTCATTTTTTGCAGCATAGGTTTCAATGAGTTCTTTCTTTGCCTGATCTAGGCTGGCAAACTCTTTTGTCAATGCTGCTTGTTTGCTTGGGTCTCTAAATGATTTGGCAAACCGAGTTCCTATATTTTTTTCTTTATTGGAATGGAGTCGAATTTTGCTCATCATTGTATTATATTCTAAGTTCAAGCCTTCGGGAGCGTTCGCTTTATTGAAAGATCTACAATCTCCTTTTATAACTACCTTTTCTTCAGCGCCTAATACTATGCTTTTAAATTTTCCGACTTCTAATCCGACATATCGAAATTGCATACCATCAGTCTTCACTTTGAAAACAAACTCTCCTGCTTCATTCTTGGTAGTAGACTGAACTTGTTCAAATCCTAATCCATCAAATTCAAAAATGTACATTTCATTAATCTGATCGCAATTGGCCCCTTGTACGATTAGTTCAACCGTTTTAGCGTGTAAGTCACTTGTGTGCATCTGTACACATAAAAAAGCTAGCAATAGTATGAATGAAAAACTCGACTTGGTCATAATAATTTGTATATAATTGTATGGTTTTGTGTCCTTTGCGGATACATCTGAAAGAACGACACTTTAGTCAAAAGGATTGTAATTATACCGTAAAAAATACTCTTTTATTCTTATTACCAGGATTTAGGCGATCGAATGTATGATGTCTAAAAATTCTTGCTCGGTGATAATCTGAATCGTACCAATATCTTGCGCTTTTTTAAGTTTTGAGCCCGCTTTTTCTCCTACTACCAAGATGTCAAGTTTTTTACTCACTGCACTGATATTCTTGGCACCCGCAGTAGCCGCTATAGCTTGCGCTTCCTTTCTCCCCATTTGCTGGAGAGAGCCGGTAAATAAAATAGACTTGCCTACCAGAGGCGCGTCATCGGCTACCACCAGTGGTTTGTCTTCTTCCGTTTGCTTGAGATTGACTCCGTAGGCTTCCATCTGCTTCAGGAGGTGTATATTCGGCTCTTCATTAAAGAAGGCTTGAACATTCTGTGCAACGACTGGTCCGATGTCTTTTATCTGGGTAAAATGTTCTTGGTCCCATGAGGCCAAATCAAGAATATGGCTAATTTCCTGCGCTATTATTTTAGATGCTTTTTTGCCTAAGTGATGAATGCTCAAACTATGTAGCACCCTAGATATTGGATTTTGTTTTGCCTTATCGATGGCGCTCTTTAGATTGTCTATAGATTTTTGGCCAAAGCCTTCAAGCAACGCGAGCTTTTCATAATCCAAATTGTAGATATCAGCTATTGACTGTATGAAGCCCAGTTCATAAAATTTCTCTACTATTGACTTTCCAAAGCCATCGATGTCCATCGCATCTTTGGATACATTAAAAATCATTTTCTGCAATACTTGCGCTTCACAAAGAACATTGGAACATCGCCATGCCGCTTCACTTTCGGCACGCTCTAGAGCCGTTCCGCAAGACGGACATTCCGTAGGGAAATGTATTTTCTGCTCAGAACCATCTCTTAATTCCTCTAATGACTTGACGATATACGGAATCACATCTCCTGCTCTTTCTACCAAAACAGTATCTCCCAAGCGCAAGTCTTTGCTCACAATAAAGTCCTCATTGTGTAAGGATATTGAGGACACCGTCACTCCAGCCAATGCGACCGGTTCTATCTTAGCGACAGGTGTTACCGAACCTATTTTACCGATCTGATATTCTACGTTCAGCAATTTTGAGGTGGCTTGTTTAGCCTTGAATTTAAAAGCAATCGCCCAACGCGGATGGTGGCTCGTGAAGCCGCATTGATCTTGAATGTCAAGACTGTTGACCTTGACCACCATGCCATCGATTTCATAGGGGTAACTTTCTCTTTTCTCCTCCCAATACTTCACAAAGTCAAAAACTTCTTTGATGTTTTTACAAACTTTAGTTTCTTCTTTTGGGATCTTGAATCCCAAGTCACCTAATAAGGAAATAGTCTCGAAGTGCGTGGAGAACTTATTCATCACATTATTTCCATCGCTATCAATAGCATAGCCTAATTGATAGATAAAGGCCTCTATACCTCTTTGAGCGGTCTGCTTTGGGTCTTTCATACGCAGACCTCCCGTAGCTGCATTTCTAGGATTGGCAAATAATTCTTGGCCCTCAGCTTGGCGCATTTCATTGACCTGGTCAAAAATATCTTTTCTTATCAAGGCCTCTCCTCTGAGTTCTACTTTAGCAATACCCCTGCCCTTAAAATCTGCAGATAATGGGATACTTTTCATCGTCCGCACGTTATGCGTAATTTCATCCCCTTTTGTTCCATTCCCTCTGGTTGCTCCTCTATTCAATTGGTTTTGATCATAAATCAAAGCAATACTACCTCCGTCAAATTTAGGCTCTACTACATACTCAATGTCTTTTTCAATTTCAATATCAGCTAGCTTCTTAATGCGCTTATCGAAGTCTTCGAGATCTTCGAGATTATAAGAATTATCAAGTGACAACATCGGCACCAAATGGGGTACAGTAGGAAACTTATTGCTCAGATCAGAACTTACTCTCTGCGTGGGGGAATCGGCTTGTATCTTATCCGGATACTTTGTCTCTAGGTTTTCTAGCATTTTATACAAGGTGTCATATTCCTTATCACTGATGATAGGGTTATTTTGCACAGCGTACTTCCACTCATGGAATCTTAGCACTTTCAACAACTCTGTCATCTGTACATCTTCATCACCAGAATGATTTCCTGCTAAGTAGGTTTTACTTAATTCATAGAGCGCTTTTGCATCCATACTATAAAATATATTTGGCTTTGTATCTCAAAATTTGAATTAGTCCACTTCTAGATGAAATTGGATATACTTTATCGTTTTAGAATTGGACAAGTGCATTTTCTCGTAATAGGTCTTGATATCTAAGTCTGGCTGAGGCAATTCAGGCAAACTATAGATATCGTCAAAATGCTTTATGATAGTCGCTTTTTCAAAAGTGTCTAATGACTCTAGAGTGAATTCGTACAATTCTGGTGAATCTGTTTTTAAATGTAAGATATTGTCCGGGCTAAGAAAGTGAAGGTATCGTTTAAGAAAGTTGTGAGAAGTCAAGCGTCGGTTTTCTTTACTATCTCTGAGAAAAGGATCTGGAAAGGTAATCCACATTTCAGATACCTCATGCTTTTCAAAAAATGATGGGATGTTTTCTATCCTCGATCTTACAAATGCCACATTATTAAACTTAGCCTCTAAGGCTCTACTTGCCCCTTGCCAAATCCGAGCCCCTTTGATATCTAATCCTATATAGTGTGTATCAGGATACCTTTCTGCAAGAGCAACTGAATACTCGCCTCTACCACAGGCCAGTTCTAAACAAATTTTTGCCTCCCGACTAAAATGTTCTGCATTCCACTTCCCTTTCATATTGATATCATGGATGTCGCCATTTTGCAACAATGGTGAAAGAGGATTGAAGTTTTCATACACGTTTGGAAAACGTAATATGTCTGCGAATTTTTTAAGTTTATTTCGGTGGCTCAAGGCAATAAATTTGAGCCCAAAGGTAAGACTATTTTGACTTTAAGAATGGAATTGAATAGGGCAAGTTTTATTTTCTAGCTTCGTAGGTATCATCTATCCTATTCGCCATACGCTGAATAGCATCAATAATATTATCAAGCGCTGGTGGATAATCCACATACTGTACGCGCCTTGAATCTTCACCCCATACAGCAATCGTAATTACTTTTTTCCTATTTCCATAGGCAATTGCCAATCTTAATGGTATGGGCGTTGGGGCATCCGCTTTTCTTTTTTTACAAACAGAAGTGTCGCAATCATATATCCTTTCAAAATCAAAAAACTTTTGTTTTATGACGTATTCCGCAAAATCTTCAAGCTCATTTCTGGATATATTCTTTTTGACTATAGAAAGACCATTAGTAATACTTTTATGTTCTTTTATCAAACGACCATCACTTTTGATATGGATATAATCTCTAATAACTGGATCTATGCCACCATAATATCCTCCTCCAATCAACTCCACATTGATATAGGTTTCTGCCACCTCTTCAACCTTTTTCTTTCGTTTTTTACGTTTAGTAGCCCACCATCTTTTTTTGCTTTGCTTAGGATCAACTGCTTCCACGTTAATATCAGGTAATTCATTCGCTGGCTTAATGAAAGGGGCATCTTTTGACTCTACTGAAATAAAGTGGTATTGATATGTTCCTTTACTATTTGGCTGGTTAAACTCTAAAATCAACTTCTCCTTATCTATATCGTTGATTACGAATTTATTGATGTGCTTGAACTGATAAAAGAGTTCATTATCGCTTATGCTCCATATTCCTTTGTCAAATTCTCCATTCAAGAATTGTTCGTAAGTATAATCATACTTGAAATACAGGAAAAAGTCGTAATCCTCGTCAGCCTGGTGAATCACGGTATTAGACTCAAGGTGCATAGCATAAGTATACCTCCATTTTGTTTCGACGATTTTTCTTTCGTCAACCGCAAAAAAAGAGGGTTCTGAGGTATTATCTTTTATCTGTGCTTCCGAAAAAAGTGGAAACAAGCAAAAAAAACACGCAAATAGGGTATACTTTGACTTCATTTTGAACATTTTTTACAAATGTTTTTCAAATTAAATGTACATCAAAATCTGTACCCAAATGTCAAAATAAAATTATTAGCACTTATATCACTATCTACCAATTGTTGCTCATCAACAAAAGTGTCGTAGGGCGTATATAACTCTTCTGACTTAATTGTCCTAAATGCTAAATCCAAATATACTCTCTCCCCTCTAAATCCTGCCCCTAGACTAAGAACACCCCTACCAGACTCATCTGAATTAAATGGATTGCCAAAAAGGCCATATCCAGCGCGAAGTCTGAACTTTTTAGCCAGTAAATATTCCGCACCTATCTTGACATTAAAGGCATTTTGAAAATCGTCCACTATCTGATTATTAAGGTTATCCCCTGCTATTTGGTTAATCGAATTGTTTCCATCTACCGTCAAATCAAATGTACTTGTCGTGTAGTCTAAGTATTCAAGGTCTACGCTTATAAACCCAAATTTTCTCAAAACGACAGATACGCCCCCATTATATCTCCAAGGTGTTCTTAAAGCGTATCCAAAAGATCCTACTGGAGAGTCTCCATCACCAGAGTTCAGACTTCCATCTGCTTCGTCTATGAATACATAGTTGAGCGAAGTCGTAAAATCATCAGATAGCCTATATCGTGTTGGGGAATGTACAGATGCACCTATACGTATCTGATTCGTGATTCTATAGATAGCACCTGCTTTGAATCCTATCCCGACACCGGTAGTAGATAGTCTCTGTTCGTAGGTAAGGTCTCTAAAAAAAGGAATTACGTCACTGGTTTGATCGTTCTCCGTATATTCTCGAACTTCTTCAAAACGTACTAAGGGAAGATTCAATGCACCGCCCAAATAAAGCTTGTCAGAGATATTGAAGCCCAGCGCCAATAAAATCTCACTAATGCCCCCAGTCGTCGTAATTGTCTCTTCTCTATCAATGGGGTCAAAAAATAAATAGCCATTTTGATCCACAAAATCAGAGCCCCAAACATCATCGGCATCTAGATTAAATATAGCACCTGCATTCAAGGCAATACCTCCAGTAAAGGGATTTAGATCATCTGCAAATAAACCCTGTGAATCATCTACAAAACTGTTGACAATAGACCCTGGTGTTGTTCCATTATACTCAATCCGTCTATTGAAATTGACTAATCGGTTGATACCCGCTGCAAAGTTGAAAGACTTCAATTTCTGATTGTCATATCCTTTATAAAAGACTAGTCCGATATTTTCAATTCCAAAATGTGAATTATTTGCGGTATTGCTATTTCCATCGTTGAGCACACTATTTATGTTAGTAAAGAGTACCGCTGGTGAAAGCACGAACTCTGACTTACGATATACTCCTAATCCAGCAGGATTAGTACTCAATGCACCAAAATCTCCACCTAATGAGCTCATGGCTCCCCCGACACCTACATTGCGCGCTGTGCCACTTGGGAACAGTTCTGAATACCTTAGCGACTCTGATGCGGTTTGCCCATTCAAAATACTGACCGCAACGCTCAGGACGAGAAGGCACATATATGTTTTACTGATTTTCATTTGCTAAATTTTGTAATTATAAGAACAGATTCAGTAATTTTTTAAAAAGTTATAAATCACAATATTGTAAGTGCTTAATCATTTACAACTCATAATGATGATTTAACCATACTGCTGATTAGAGGTTTGAAATTTATTGCCGAACCTTTGTAAAAGTAAAAGTTTTGCGATAAACTCAGGCTATGTTGGGATGATTGCTTCGGTAATTTTTGATAAAAAAAGAAATGACAGTGATATTAGTGTCTGACAGTCTGGCAATTGCAGCATACTGATTGTCCGTCATTAGAATTTTATTGCCGAACATTATTATGAGGATACTGAATATCCCTAATAGCGACTTATTTCACACTATATACACAAAAAAATAGTGGATGAAAACATCTCGTTCCATCCACTATTAGCTTTATACTTATATGTTGAGCCGACTCTTAATTCCCTCTTCTTGAAGATCTGCTAGAAGATGATCTTGAAGAACTCTTGCTAGAAGATGATCTCGATGGAGAGTAACTTCTTGATCTAGAAGATCTCGATGGAGAATAACTTCTTGAGCTATTAGATCTCGATGGAGAGTAGCTTCTTGATCTACTAGAGTTTGATCTTGAAGGAGAGTAGCTCTTTGAGTTACTTCTCGTATTACTTTTTGTAGCATTAGATCTTGAAGGCTTGTTGCTATTCAAGTTCGTATTTGATCTCGAGTTACTACGACTAGACTTGTAGATTGAAGAACGGTCCTGCTTTACAGTTGGAGAGGTACTTCTTGCAGCCCCTCTTGTACTGTTCGTATTCCCACTATTCACTCTAGTTCTAGAAGATGTTCTTGGAGTCCCTGTCGCTCCTGAGCTTCTTGATCCTACAGTTCCACCTCTGACACTAGATCCACGAGAAGTGTTGGATGGAGTATTTCTAACAGTACCACCTCTGTTTGTAGAGGTTCTGCCAGACCCTATCGCTCTAGGTCCACTATAGATATTTCTATTTGAAGCTACACTTGCAGCAGATCCACCATAGTACCCTGGAGGACAGTAAGCATTATTGAAAGATCCACCACCAAAATTGTTGAATCCTGGTCTACCAAATCCATTGTTAAAACCAAATGGATTGAAAGGATTATAAGGATTGCCATATCCGAAAGCAAACGGATTTATTCTAGCGTATAAATTTCTATATGCCCTAGATCTTGATGGACCAAAGCCCCATCCATATACTCCGCTGTTAAATCTATTGAACCGGCTCCATCTATTAACATAAGCGTTACCAAATCCAAAATAGATACTTGTACCACCATATGGGTTAGCAAATCCAGCATTTCTAGCGAAGAAAGGATCATAGTAGTTATAATCTACATAACAAGGATCATAGAATCCAAAACCAGTGTATGGTCTTCTAAATCTTCTGATTCTTGAACTGTAGTAATAATCGTAATCATCATCTTCTTCGAATTCGTAATCTGCATCATCATAATCCGCATCATCATATGAAGTCGACTCTTCGTAGTTGTCATCATACGATTCATCCTCATACTGAGTATCATCTGGATTGTAATAAATGTCGTCAAACTGAGCGTTTGCGGCCGTGAAGATACCCATGGCAAAAAGCAAACTTAGGATTGAAATTTTATTGATTTTCATGTCAAATTGATTTAAACAGTAATTCTGTAACTCTCTTAAAGAATACAATGGTAATTTATTACTTTTGATTCTAATATTATGTTAATAATAGATTAAATATTGGCGATTTATAGTTAAAAAGATTTAAATCACGCTTTGTAATCTATACTTAAGACTTGGGAAGGAGTAAATGTCACAATAGAAGAGACATAACCGTACCAAATTAAGAGTATTTAACTAAAAGTATAAATTATTAACACTCACTTAATTAAACACCTAATTATCCTTAAAGTTTATGTCAAAAGTCATCACTTCCCGTGCGGAAGACTACTCCAAATGGTATAATGATATTGTAAAACGAGCAAACATGGCCGATCACTCTGCTGTGAGGGGCTGTATGGTCATCAAACCCTACGGATTTGCTATTTGGGAGAATATGCGGGATCAATTGGACGCAATGTTTAAAGAAACGGGCCATGTCAATGCGAGTTTCCCCCTCTTTATACCCAAAAGCTTCCTCAGTAAAGAAGCAAAACATGTAGATGGCTTCGCCAAAGAATGCGCAGTTGTTACGCATCATAGATTGATGAACAATCCGGATGGCGAAGGAATCGTCGTAGATCCTGATGCTAAATTAGAGGAAGAGCTGATCGTACGACCTACCAGTGAGACCATTATCTGGAATACCTATAGAGATTGGATACAATCTTACCGCGACCTCCCCCTATTGATCAACCAATGGGCCAATGTAGTCAGATGGGAGATGAAAACGAGGTTATTCTTGCGTACTGCAGAATTTCACTGGCAAGAAGGACACACTGCGCACGCTACCTCACAAGAAGCAGTAGACGAGACGGTACAAATGCTTAACGTTTACGCCACCTTTGCGGAGGAATATATGGCTATGCCGGTCATCAAAGGGGTAAAAACAGCCAATGAAAGGTTCGCCGGTGCAGAAGACACTTACACCATCGAGGCCCTTATGCAAGATGCGAAGGCCCTGCAAGCAGGTACCTCCCACTTTTTAGGACAAAACTTTGCCAAGGCTTTTGATGTCAAGTTTGCCAACGAAAACAATAAAGAAGAATATGTCTGGGCGACAAGCTGGGGAGTATCGACACGTCTGATCGGTGGACTGATCATGACACACTCCGATGACGAAGGTCTTGTCCTTCCTCCGAAGTTGGCACCTACCCAGGTGATGATCATACCAGTCCCCAAACCTGATGAGACCATCAATGCCGCAGTAGACAAAGTAATGGCTGCCTTAAAAGCTAAAGGTATCAGAGTTAAGTATGACGATGACCCCAAAAAGCGACCTGGTTTCAAATTTGCAGAGCACGAGATGCATGGCATACCTGTACGAATTGCTATCGGCAAGAGAGATCTAGAAAAAAATGTTGTAGAAGTGGCCAGACGTGATACCAAGGAGAAGACCTCCGTACCTATGGATGGTATAGATGACTACATTGAACAATTGCTGGTAACTATCCAGCAGAACCTTTTTGACACCGCAGCCAAGTATAGAGATGAACACATCACAAAAGTGGAAAACATGGAGGAATTCAAGTCGGTACTTGATGGCAAGGGGGGCTTCATTTCTGCACACTGGGATGGCACTTCCGAAACAGAATTGAAGATCAAAGAAATGACCAAGGCTACGATACGATGCATCCCACTGGACAATCCAAAAGAAGATGGCCAATGCGTCCTTACTGGCAATCCCTCTACGCAAAGAGTTTTATTTGCCAAGGCGTACTAACAGCAGCATAAACAAACATTAACAAATCAAAATCTATATATAAGATGAGCTTAGAAAGTAAATTGATGACCGACTTAAAAGAAGCGATGAAAGCTAAAGATCAACCTTCCTTACGCGGTATTCGTGCCGTCAAAGCGGAGTTGCTAAAATTCAAAACGAGCGGTACCGGAGAAGAGCTCAATGAGGAGGCAGAGATTAAGATTTTGCAAAGATTAGTAAAGCAAAGACAGGACTCGCTCTCGATTTTTGAAGAGCAAGGCAGAGAAGATTTGGCCGTAGTAGAGCGAGAAGAGATAGCCGTCATCAGCAAATATCTCCCTGCCCAATTGAGCCCTGAAGAACTTAAGAAAAAGGTACAAGAAATCATCACCCAGACCGGAGCGAGCAGCATGAAGGATATGGGCAAAGTGATGGGCATGGCCTCCAAAGCATTCGCTGGAAAAGCAGATGGCAAGTCTATCTCTTCTATGGTGAAAGAGCTCCTTTCATAATAAGCTATTAGGTTTTAGACGTTAGGTATTAGGTTTAGAAAAAGCTAGTACCTAACGTCCTTTTCATATCACAGACTCTAATCTCCTCTCTAAGTTTCCCTCCAATTTCAATTCTAATCTTTGACTTCATTGTTTACTAAGTCCATATAGGCAAAATTGCACATTGAAAATTGTACATTCATAATTGACTTTGGGCGCTTGTATCTGGTGATCCGCTTGTATTCACTAAGCTAGTCTCCTATTCATGGTCTATCTAGCGCCGTATTCCACTATCGTTTCATCCATCGCTAGCCAGCCATTCATTAGTCGTCCAGCTCAGTTCATATCACTTCTCCCCAGAGCGCTTTTTTTAATTATAAATGGTGAGTCCACTCCGGAAGGTAGCGGATTGCAAAAAATGAACTATTTTGGATGAGATTTTTTATTCTCGAAATTCAGTGATGCCTGAGCATCAGTGGATTGAGAAAATGAAAAATATCGCCAAAAGAGTCATTTTGTGGTTTC